>QHBQ01000507.1 GCA_003243865.1 Candidatus Chloroheliales bacterium
AGCAGCAGCGCGTGGTTGACTACCACGATATGCGCGCCCTCGGCCTGGCCGCGCGCCCGATGCAGGAAGCACAGCCCATTGGTCAGCGCGGGACACTGGTTCAGGTCGCAGGCTTCGGCTTGGGCGCAGACCCGCTCCCACGCCCCGTACTCGCCGCCGATGAGCAGCAGTTCGGCGCGGTCGCCGGTGTTGGTGGTGGGCAGCCAGACCAGACCCTTGACCAGCAACTTGACTTCGTCATGGCTCAGTTCGCCCAACTTTCGGAACGTCGCCCAGCGGCGCAGGCAGAGGTAGTTGCTGCGGCCCTTGATTAGCGCGGCGGTGAACGGTTGTTGCTGCTCGTCGTAGCCGCGCCGTCGCCGCTTATCCCTGCCACCTTGTGTCACCTTGACTTGCTCATAGCGGTCGGCAAGCGCGGTTTGCAGCGCGGGGATGTCCTTATGGAATAGCTGCTCTTGCAGGTTGATGGTGTTGGTGCTGACCACTACGCGCTGGCCGTTGCGCACCGCGAAGTCAATCGCGGGCAATAGGTAGGCCATGCTCTTGCCGGTGCCGGTACCCGCCTCGACGATGAGGTGGCTGCCCTCGTTCAACGCCCGCGTCACCGCAGTTGCCATCTGCACCTGGGCGGGGCGATGCTCGTATCCAGGGGTTAGCCGCGCCAGTGCGCCGTCGGGCGATAGGGCAGCGGCAATCGCCTGCTCGTCCACCATCACCACCTCATCGGTTATCTCCAGCGGCGGCGGCAAGGCGGGCGGGCGGAGCATCCCCAGTTCAAGCGCCTCGGCGCGCGCCCCCTTCGCCAGCAACGCCGCACCGATGCTGGTGGTGGGCAGGCTAAAGGCGGAGCGGGTCTTCTCCCGCTCCGCCTCCTGAAACAGGCCGCGCAACGCCCAGTTGCTGTTGGCGGTGGCGCGGTTAATCTCGGCCAGCGCGGCCAACTCGATTTCGTCAATCCGCTGCAGCAGGGCGCGAAACACCTGCATCGTTACCTCGGCATCGGCCATTGCCCGATGCGCGTCGGGATGGGCGATACCCAGCGCCGCCGCCACCTTGCCCAGCGTGTACACTCCCACCTCCGGCAGCAGCAGAGTGGCAAGCTCGAAGGTGTCATAGCTCGGCCCGCGCAGCTTGATGCCGCCCGCGGCCAGCGCCTGGAGGTCGAACTCGATCGAATGGCCCACCACCGGCAGGTCGCCAACGAAGCGCAGCACCTGCGCGGCCAGCGTGTGGATCAGCGGCGCGCTCTCCACCTCTTTCTGGCTGATGCCGGTTAGCTGGCTTACTTTGTAGCTAATCAGGGAAGCTGGTTTAACCAGGCTGTGCCAGGTCTCAAGCACCTCGTCGTCACGGAACTTGACCGCGGCGATCTCAAAAACATCATTACTCTCCGACCCCGCCCCGGTCGACTCAGTATCCAGGGCAACGTATATCCTACCCACGCAGTTCTTGTCCGCTTCTAGCGCTGCTCTATTACAGCCCGCCCGTGATACGAAAGATTAAAAAATGATGAAAGCTACTGAACGCGGGCTATTCTACACCAGATTTTTAGCAAATGCAAACGCGGTTTGACAATAACCGCGCTCTGCCAGTATAGTATAACCGCCTGCTGGGTCGGATGGCGGGGCGCAAATTCATTGCGCCCTGGCTGGGCCTGGGGATATAGCTGGAGGAGTTTGAATGAGCGCTGCCACCGAGTTGGATAAGCTGATTGAAGATTATATTCGCCTTGCCTTCCGCATTGACAAGCATATCAGCGGCCTGGTAGACGCTTATTATGGCCCGGAGACGCTGCGCAGTGAGGTGGCCGCCGAGCAGCCGCTGTCGCTGTCGTGGCTCAGTGGGCTGGCTGAGGAGTTGGAACTGGCCTTCGCCGCCCATGACAACCTGCGCGGCAACTTCCTGCGTCGCCAGGTGCAGGCATTGCGCGCCCAGATTGCCGATACCCTCAGCGACCATCGTGCCTATGATTATGTTACCCTAGTGCATGAGATGCTCGATGTCGAGGCCCAGCCGGTACCCGCTGCCCAAATTGAGGCGTATCAGAGCGATGTGCGCAGGTTGCTGCTCGACCTCGGCTATCGCCAGGAGCCGGTCGCCGCGATTGCCGCCTGGGAGACCGATAGCTGCATTAGAGGTGATGGGCTGGCCGATTTCTGCAGCCGCGAGGTGGGGGTGCTGCGGCTTGCTACCCAGAGGCGGCTGCCCTACCTGCCCGCCAAGGAGACTGCCACCATCGAGGGCGTGACCGACAAGCCCTGGGGCGCGTACAATTGGTATCTCGGCAACTACGTTTCGCGCATCGAACTGAACCTTGATGTGCCGATGACCCGCCAATCCGCGCTCGGCCTGTTGCGCCACGAAATCTATCCCGGCCATCATACTGACCACAGCATCCACGAGCGCATCTGCTACCGCGAACAGGGTCGCCTCGAAGTGAGTATCAAGCTGCTGAACACGCCCGACTGCCCGATCGTCGAGGGGCTGGCCGATGTCGGCTACCTGCTGCTAGACCAGCACAGCCGCGATAGCCAGGCCGAGCAATTGCACCGCACCCTCAGCGACTTGCGCCGCGCCGCGGGAGTCAACGCCGCGCTGCTCCACCACCAGCAGGGCGGCAGCGTGGCAGAGGCGACCGCCTATCGGATGCGGGTTGGCTGGGTGGATGAGCGCCGCGCCACCCAGGCGATGAAGTTCGTCGTCCATCCGCTGTGGCGCGCCTATACCTTCACCTACTGGGCGGGCGGTAATCTGGTAGAACAGGCGATTACCGCTGCCCGCAAGGGGGGTCAGCTTGACTCGCTCTGCCGCCTGCTCTATACCGAGCTGCTCACCCCAACCATGCTTCGCGCTGAATTGAACCGTCTGGGGGTGCTGATTGGCTAAGACTAAGCTGCGCATCGGCTCCCGCCTCGACCTCGGCCAGATGCGCGACAACCAGGAGGATAGCCTGCGCATCTACCTGCCTGAGCAGCAGGTGGTGCAGGAGGAGAAGGGCGCGCTGTTCATCGTTGCCGATGGCGTGGGCGGCCACCAGGCGGGCGATGTCGCCAGCGCGCTCGCCACCGAGGTGCTGACCAACGCTTACTACGCCAGCGCCAGCCACAACGTCGAGGATGCGCTGCGCGAGGCGGTCGCCGCCGCCAACACCCACATCTATCAGGAGGCCCAGGCCCGCGCCAGCCAGGCGGGGATGGGCAGCACCTGCGTCGTAGTGGCCTTGCGCGGCAACCACATCGGGGTCGCCAATGTCGGCGACAGCCGCGCCTAC
>QHBQ01000271.1 GCA_003243865.1 Candidatus Chloroheliales bacterium
GAGGCAGCGGTCAGCGACCTGCTCGACCTTGCCAACCTGGAGAGCGGCAAGCTAAGGCTGCGCCTGGTGGATGGCGATCTCGCCGCTGCGGCGATCAGCGCGGTAGAGCTAACTCGACCCCTCGCCGAGGAGAAGGGCCAGGAGCTTGCCGTCGTCGTGCCTCACACCCCCTGCCCGGCGCGGTTCGACCCCGCCCGCCTCGCGCAGGTGCTGCTCCATCTATTGAACAACGCAGTCAAGTACACACCGGAGGGGGGCTCAATCAAGGTCGAAGTGCGGCCCTGCATGGGCGAATACTCTGTCGACGTGCGCGACACTGGCTGCGGGGTTACGCCTGCGGCACAAGAGACCATCTTCGAGCGCTTCTTCATCCCCGATGGTGATAGCGGTGTCATTGGCCTGGGTGGTGGCCTGGGCTTGCCCCTGGCGCGGGCGCTGGTCAACCTGCACGATGGCTGCCTGCGGGTCGCCTCTACCGGCATCCCCGGCGAGGGCAGCATTTTCTACTTCAATCTGCCATATACACCCAGCCGCAACTACTATTTACCAAACGTCAACCTCTGTTTGCCAGCATTGTCACCGTCAACCTTTATACTGGTATCAGAGCAAGAGAAAACCAGGGGGCAATCGCCCCCACCGGACAAAGCAACCAACGCAATCCGCGACCACTTGGTTCGCATACTTCACAAGGAGGAACAAGAAATGACCCGTTACTTTAGTGACAAGCGCTACATCGGCCTGGTCTGGGGCGTCATTCGCGTATGGCTGGGCTATTCGTTCATCAATGCGGGCTGGCAGAAGCTGACCGACGCGCAGGGGCTGTGGATCGGCAGCAAGGCTGGCACAGTTGTCACCGGCTTCCTGCAAGGGGCAATCAAGAACTCAACCGGCGCTCACGCCAGCGTTCACCCCTGGTACGCCAGCCTCGCCCAGAACTTCTTCATTCCGAACGCTGGCCTGTTCAGCTACCTGGTCGCCTTCGGTGAGACCCTGGTCGGCACGGCGCTGATAGTGGGTATCTTCACCCGCTTCGCGGCAGCGATGGGCTTGACCCTGAACCTGGCCTTCATGTTCGCTGGCTCGACTGGCACGAATGTGGAGATGGTGGTGGCCGAGGTTGCCATCGTCAGCGCAGGGTTCTACGCCAGCTACTACGGGCTTGACCGCTTCGTACTGCCCTACCTGAAGAAGATGCTGCACATCGGCGCTAACACCACGACCATGACTGAGCCAACCCCGACCTTCAATCCGCAGCCAGTTGCCCACGGCATCAGGTAAGCGGCAAGCGACCAACAATTGAATACGCAGGGCTACCAACCCTCAGCGACAATGCTGGGGGTTGATGGTAGGAAAGGCAGGTAGAGGTATGAGCAAGATTCTAGTGATAGACGATGAGCCAAGTATCGTCGACCTCATTGAGGTATATCTGAGGGATGAAGGCTATCAGACCAGCCACGCTTACAGCGGCGAAGAGGCGATGGCGGCGATGATCAACGATCGGCCTGACCTGATGCTACTCGATTTGCATATGCCGGAGATGGGTGGCGCGGAGGTCTGCCGCGAGATGCAGCAGGACCCGAGGTTGATGGACATTCCCATCATCGTGTTGACCGCCAGCACATCCGCCCGCGAACGCAAGCTGGCCTGGCAGGCGGGCGCTAACGACTACGTTACCAAACCCTTTGACCTCGATGAACTCGCGCAGCATATCCACGCCCAGCTGCACTACCATGAACATCAGCGCATTTCCGAACTTACCGGCCTGCCCGCTGGCCCGGCCATCGTGGAAGCAATCAGGCGCTGCATCAATAGCCTGGCGCAGGGATTGGTAATTACCTACATCAACATCGAGCACCTCGACGCATACAACGAAACCTACAGCTTCCTAGAGGGCAACGAACTTATCCAGAAGACGGCAACAATCCTGCGCGAGGCAGTGGCTAAGAGTGGCGGCGAGGGCGACTTCCTCGGCCATATCGGCGGCGGTGAGTTCGTGATTATCGCTCCAGCGTCTCCCGCCCAGCAGATTGCCGACCAGGCCACTGCCCGCTTCAATCAAGAGGTGCCAGCGCAGTTTTACCCGGCGGCAGTCTGCAAACAGGGCTACGTCATGGCAAGCAACCACGACTCCCAGCTTTACCATTGCCCACTGGTGGAGCTGTCTTTTGACCGGGAAGAAATCGAGAGGAAAACATGACTACACAGTACGATAGAGCGGCAGCGATTCGTAGCGAAGAGGCAGTTGCGCTTTACCAGCGTCACGACCCGGCGGCAGCGCGTTGGGCGGCGGGCTATAGCGTAATCAACCACAGCACCGAGACTCGAGCGCGGGTCTACCAGATGGCCGACTTGCTGGCGGCGCGGGGTACCGCTGGCGATGGCGTGCCGCTATTCGAGCTGCTGGCTGCTGCCGACCGCATTGCCTCGGCGGCGATGTGGCTGGTCGTGCATCAGACCTACGCGCAGCACGTCTACCTCGATGGCCGCGATCTCGACGTAGCAGACTTCAAGCCCCACCC
>QHBQ01000353.1 GCA_003243865.1 Candidatus Chloroheliales bacterium
GCCACCATCTACGAGCTGATGCTCGACCTCTACAACCGCCGCGAACCGGGCGACTTCGTCACCCTGCACGCGGAGTTGTTGCGGACGGGCAAGAGCGAGTCCGTTGGTGGCCCCTCCTACCTCACCTCGCTGGCGGCGGCGGTTCCCACCTCGGTTCACATCGAATATTACGCCCGCATCGTGGAGCGCACTGCGGTGCTGCGGCGCCTGATCAGTGCCGGTGGCCACATTGCCAGCCTCGGCTACCGCGAGGATGAAGACGTGGAGCAGGTGCTAGATGAGGCGGAGCAACTGCTCTTCGGCGTCACCCAGCGCCAGACCTTGCAGGATTTCGTGGTCATTAAGCAGGTGCTGGAGAGCTACTTCGACCGCATTGACGAACTGCACCAGAGTCGCGGCGAACTTGTCGGCGTGCCGACCGGCTTCGTTGACCTCGACCAGCTAACCGGCGGGCTGCAACCTTCTGACCTGGTCATCGTTGCCGCCCGCCCCAGCGTTGGCAAATCCAGCTTCAGCTTCTGTGTCGCCTACAATGCTGCGGTGCGCGCCTCGAAGAAGGTTGCCGTCTTCAGCCTGGAGATGAGCCGTGAGCAACTGGCGCAGCGCCTGCTGGCGATGGAGACCGGCATTGATACCCATCGTCTGCGCCTCGGCTACGTCAACGATGATGAATGGCACCTGATCTCCTCCGCCTTTGGCACTCTGGCCCAGGCCCCAATCTATATTGACGATAGCCCCGGCCTGAGCGTATCCGAATTGCGCTCCAAAGCCCGCCGCCTGCACGCCCAGGTAGGCTGCGATCTGATTATCATTGACTATCTGCAGCTGATGGTGGGTCGGCGTAGCGGCAACGATAATCGCGTGCAGGAGGTCTCTGAGATTACGCGCGGCTTGAAGCTGCTGGCCCGCGAACTGAACGTGCCAGTCATCGCCTGTGCCCAGCTATCTCGCGCGGTTGAAAGTCGTCAGTCGCATATTCCGATGCTCAGTGACTTGCGCGAGTCTGGCTGCCTGGCTGGCGAGTCGCTTGTTTATCTACCTGATAGCGGCACTTATCGGCGGATTGATCAGCTTGTGGGACAAAGCAGCTTCAATGTGCTGGCACTCAATCCCGAAACGTGGCAACTGGAGTCACGCCCGGTGTTGCAAGCATTCGCCACCGGCCACAAACCCGTCTTCAAGCTGACCACGCGGCTTGGACGCACCATCCGTGCCACTGCCAACCATATGTTTCTGACTATTCACGGCTGGCAGCGGCTTGATGAGCTTGTGCCAGGGATGCGGCTTGCCCTCCCTCGCCAGCTTACCAGCCACACCCAACCTACAATGCGCGATGAGGAACTTGCCTTGCTCGGCCACCTAATTGGCGATGGCTGCACCCTGCCCCGCCACGCGATTCAGTACACCACCAATGACCCTATCCTCGCGGAGATAGTAGCCAACCTTGCGGTAAAGGTGTTCGGCAGCAACATAGAGCCGCGCATCCAGCAGGAGCGAATCTGGTATCAGGTTTACCTCTCTGCCAGCGACCATCTCACTCATGGCAAGCGCAATCCAATCACCGACTGGCTGGACGAGCTGGGTATCTTTGGCCTGCGCTCGTATGAGAAGCACATCCCCGATACCGTCTTCGCCCAGCCTGCCGCTGGCGTTGCCACTTTCCTCCGTCACCTTTGGTCAACCGATGGCTGCATCAATCTCAGCCAGGGTGTCAAGCACTACGCGAATATCTACTATGCCTCCAGCAGTCCTAAACTGGCCCAGCAGGTGCAGTCGCTTCTCCTGCGCCTAGGTATCAACGCAACCCTCGCCCGCCACCCACAGGTAGGTAAGGGCCGCGATCAGTATCATGTTGCTGTCAGCGGCAAGTCAGACATCGAGCGTTTCCTAGCTTGCGTGGGTGGTCTAGGACAGAACAAGACAGCACATCAGGCAGCGATTACCGATTATCTATCCCAGCGTGTGAGTAATACCAACCGTGATGTCCTGCCGCGGGAGGTATGGCGGATGCACGCCGTGCCAGCAATGCAGACAGCAGGTATCACCTCACGGCAGATGCAGGCAGCTCTTGGCAACGCCTATTGCGGCACCGGGCTATACAAGCAGAACGTTAGCCGTGATCGCGCGGTGCGGCTGGCTGAAGTGGTTCGCTCCGAGCCTCTAGCCCGCATGGCCCAGAGCGATGTCTACTGGGATGAGGTCGTCTCGATCGAGCCTGCCGGTGAAGCGGAGGTTTACGATCTTACTGTTGAGGAACTCCACAACTTTGTCGCCAACGATACAGTTGTTCACAACTCGATCGAGCAAGATGCCGATATAGTGATGTTCATCTACCGCGAGGAACTATACGAACCGGACACCGAGAAGAAGGGCATCGCCGAGATCCACGTCGCCAAGCATCGCAACGGGCCGACCGACATCGTGCGGCTGCTGTTCCAGAAGGAGACGACCCGCTTCGTGGACCTGGAGACTCACTACCACCCCGAATAGGGTGCGTCGTTTATGTGCTTGTAGATTGTGCTGATTTGACCGCTGCGCCCACAATCTGCAATCTACAATCTACAATCTGCAACGGGGATGCGCCATGTTTGCCGGATTCGTAACGCCATCAGACAAGACCGAGCTGGTATCGGTGCCAGCGGCGTTCTTCAGTGAGGTGCTGCCGGAGATCAGCAATCTCAACGAACTGAAGGTTACGTTGCACATCTTCCTACTGCTCTCGCGCAAGCGAGGCTACCCAAAGGGGGTCAGCTACAGCGAACTGCGGGCCGACAAGCAGTTGCTGCACAGCCTGAAGGGGCCGGGGCCAGGGGTAAATCCCCGCCCCGCTGAGGAGATGCTGGCCGAAGGGCTGGAACTGGCGCTGGCGAGGGGTACGCTACTTAGTTTCGTGGTACGCTTGCCATCAGCGCACCAGGCCGAGACGGAGGCCAGCGCGGGGGCAGCAGAAGCGGTGGAGAAGGACGGCAGCGAAGCGGCGGAGCCGACCCTGGTGCGGCTGGAGCGGGTAAGGGCGGGCGGCATTGGCCTGGAGTTGGAGGCCAAGCGGGGTAAGCGCCGCGAGGTCTGCTACATGGTCAACACCCCCTGGAACCGCGAGGTGGTGCAGCAGTGGAGGGCGGGGGAGGTTGACCTGGCGGGGATTGACCTGGGGTTGGACACGCTCTACCGTACCCGCTCTGAACCGCGCCGTCGGGTGCGCGTCAGCGTGGTCAGCCCTAACATCTTCAGCCTGTACGAGCAGAACATCGGCGTGCTAACCCCACTAATTGCTGAGAAGCTGGCTGATGCGGAGAAGACATATCCGGCGGAATGGGTCAGCGAGGCGTTCGGCCTGGCGGTCAGCAACAACAAGCGCAGTTGGCGCTACATTGAAGTCATTCTAAAAAAATGGGCAAGCGAGGGCAGAGACAATGGAGAGCCTAAGCGACGTAGTGAAGGGCATCTCGACGCGGCTAAATACACAACGGGTAAGTACGCGCACCTCTTCCAACGAGGCAACGGTGAGCGCTGACCCGTCTGCGCCGCCCGCGCCGCCCAGCCTGGCAGTTGCGCCATCCACCATCGCGGCGGAAGCAGCGACCCTGCGGCAACGCCAGCGCGCAGCGGCAGCAGAACAGGGTGGCAACGAAGCGGAGAGCAGCGAGCTGGTCATTCCCAGCCGGATGGCGGGCCGCCGCGCGGCGGCAATCTGCCCCCACTGCAAAGGGGCGGGCTGGCTGCGGATGCCCGCCGA
>QHBQ01000060.1 GCA_003243865.1 Candidatus Chloroheliales bacterium
CACGCCAGCCAGTCGGGGAACGCGCCCAGCCGACCCTCGCCGCGCAGCCGCGGCGACACGAGTACCGATACCGGCATCGTGTCACCCGCGGCGCTGAGGCCACGCGGGATAACCGTAAATATAACCGTTTGTTCAGCCGCCATCACTTCCCCTCCCATCAGGCGAACGCAAGCGCGTATTCGCTCCATGCCTCAGCGGTGTTCATCAGTTCGTCGAAATGCGGATCGCCACTGCCGCCGAAGGCGCGCTCCACCGTCAACTCCACCGACTTGCTGAAGAACGCTACTTCTACCTCGACGGTGAGGGTGGCGCGACCATAAGCCTTATCTCTTGAGCCATCGTAGGTGAAGCTCAAATTGAATTCGACTGAGATTTTGATCAGGCCGAGCACGCTGAGCGAGCCACCCAGCCGCAGATAGCCGGTCAGGGTGGCGAATAGCTTGTTGTCGGGATCCTTACGCTGTAGTGAGAAGTAGATACCCGCCATGATGTGTACTTCGCCGCTGGCAACCCCGATGTCAATCGCGGCCGCCGCGCCGAATTCAAGCGCGGCCTCTAGCTGCTTCATGCCCGCAGTGTCAAGTTGCAGGTGGAAGAACCCGCCGCCGCCGAAGAGCGAAACGGTCAGCAGGAAGGGATGCGCTCGCTCCGACACGTTGAAGTCGAACACCGGCTTGCCGTCAAGGAACGGCAGGGTCAGCGCCGCACCGAGGCTCACGTCTTTCAGCGCGAACACGCCAACGGCGATGGGCGGCAGGGCGAAGCCAAAGCCCGCCCGAATGCCAGCGGCCGTAATATCCAGGCTTGGGCCTGCGCCGAACAGGTCGGGTGGAATGGCCTTGCGTAGCTCCTCGACGAACTTCAGGTCACCGGCGAACTCGATTGGAGTGGTGGGGTCGAGTTTGACGCTAACGTCCGGCTTCTGGCCTTTGCGCACATCGAAGCTGAACTGCACGAAGTTGATGAAGACCGACTTCAGCACGCTGACGCGGAAGTCGTTCAGCGTGCCGTTAAACTCGAACTTCACGCCATCGCCCACGGCGCTGCCATCCAGCTTGATCGGCTTCTCAATCCGTCCGTGGATCAGCAGCTTGCTGGTCTTGCCCGCTGGTTGGTCTTTCTGGAACGCGGCGATGCCCAGATCGAGATCGGCTACCTGCGGCTCCCAATCCAGGGTGACGACGATGAGCTTGCCGCCCGCAATGTCTTGCGTCTGGGTGCGTAGCTTGGGCGCGTTCTGACCCAGGGTTGAGCTGGGGAGCAGGTCGGTCAGGTCGAAGGTGCCAAACAGCTTGGCGAGACCCTTGCCGAAGAATTGGCTGGGGTCGAAGTTATCCGCCACCGCATCCTCGACCTTACCCGCCAGCGGCCCCAGCGCACGGGTGAGCGTGGATACGTCCAGGTTGGGCGTGGCAAAGCCGCCCGCCTTGTCCGCACTGAAGTTGACGCCGAGCGTGTCGGCTACCATCGCGGCAAAGGGATTATCCGGGGTGGACTTGCTGAGGTCCTCTTTGACGATTTCGGCGAACACGCCAGTCGCGGCGTCGAAGCCATTGTCGAGGTAGCCCTTGAAGAAGCGAATCGTGGTTGGTGCGTCGGTGCCGAGTAGCTCCTGCACCTGGGGGATCTTCACCTCCGCCTTGAGCATTTGGGGCGGGTTGCCCGCAGCGTCAACTACGAAGTTCAGCAGTTCGGTGACGAGTTGGGTGTTATCGTTGGCGCTGGCCGCGTCGCGTTCGGCGAACATCACCTTTTGCCCGGGTATCAGGGCGTTGCGGCGGGCGATATTCTTCTTGTCATTGTACTCATCCGCTACCGGCTTCAGCTTGGCGCTCTCGGCGACATCGCTGATCGAAACGAACATCAGCGGGATAGTGAAGTCAACCGCGTTGCCAGCCACATCGGTGCCAACCGCGTGGAACTTGAACAGGTCGGGCGTGGTCGCGCTGGTCATCACCTCAACCCAGAACGAGCGATTGGTGCCAGGAATTGTCTGCGGCGGGGCGATGTCCGGCGTGACCAGGGTAGTGAGACGCACGCGCTTGAACGGGTTGCCGCGGTCGCTGAATTGCTTCTCCGGTTCGCGCACGATGATGAACATCCGCTGCATCAGGTATGCGCCAATGATGCCACCCTGTTCCATGAACTTACGCTCGGTCACTTTAATCAGCGCGGCGCGGTGACGGAAGGGCCACAGTTCACCCTCGTACACGATGCGCACATAGTGGTCGCGTCCCTGCGTCGCCACGTGCACCCACTCCGACAGATCGAGTTGCTCGAATTGTTGCCGCGAGGAGCCGGGCCGGAGTGCCAGGTCAGCGGCTTCCGCTGCGATATTGGCCGCCGATTGTTGCAAGCGCGACTGAACCCGGAACTCAGTGGTGAAGATTTGGTTGAAGTCTGGATGGTGCCGGATTATTTCGGGCCTGGCGGTGCGCGGCGGGTCCCAGTGCCCTCGCGAACGCAGCCAGCCACCCAGCGGTGAGAGCATCAGTTGCTCGGCCTCGAACGGCTGCGGCACATAGGGAACGGTGAACTTTAGTTTCACCTGTTGCTCGGCAGCGGCCAGGTTGGGACTGATCATCGCCCTGGCGGCAGGATTGATGATCGCGTTGGCGAGCGGGCTAATCAAGGGATTCACCTGAGCTTCAAGCAAGCGCCATTCGATATCAACTTCGTAGCCGTGAAACGCCGAGGTCAGGATCACGATCTGGTGGCGGTCATTAGGTGACATTGCGGTGCGACCAAGTTCCGGATCATTAGCAGCAGCCGGGGTCGGACTGTAGTCGGGTGACCAGATAGCGCGCAGCGGCGCATGGTTGTCGGGCGAGAGTTCGATAGCGGGACTGTCCGGGTTTTCGAGGTTTTTGAGTTGGAGACGGGTGTGCCACAGCTCGGTGCGGCCCTGGTTGGTGAACGGTACGCTGCGGTGATCCCAGGCCACGTCGCGGTTGGGGGAGATCAACAGGCGATAGGGTAGTTCGAGCGCGGTCTCGTGCGGCGCAGGCGGCTGAATGGCGGGCGCATTGGCAATCTGCTCCGCTGACGGGTGGGGACCGATGGCGGCAATCGGATTGACGCTCAACTCCAGCTTCGACCAGTCCAGCAGACCCTCAGTGGAAAAAGGGATGCGGGCATCGGCTGGCACTTTGAAGACGAGCCGACTGGGATGCGCGAGCCGTNCCCCCACGCTACCAGGCGGGTCGAGCGGCTCGGTGGGGTTGTCCTTATCCGGGTCGGGCCGCTGGGGGTCGCCGTCAGGAGCGACGATCGCGGCCTCAAAGTAAGCGCTCTCCGCGATGGTCTGCGGCGGGAAGATGAAGGTCAGATAGGCTGGTTGCCGTGGGTCTTCGACTACCAGCACTGGCTGCTCAGGGTTATCCGCATCGAGGCGCAAGTTTGCCGCCTCGACCTGTAGGTTTAGCAAATCGTCGGGACGGACCAGCTCGATCTTTATTACCATTACGGCACCTCCCACGCCCTAACATCATC
>QHBQ01000419.1 GCA_003243865.1 Candidatus Chloroheliales bacterium
AACTAGCTTTCTGCTTGTCATGGACCAAGTGTACAACAGAACTTCATAGCTGTCCAACCCTGCTCACTCCATGCTCACCTCCTTAGCGGGTAAAGGTCGAGCGGCTGCTTGGCGCGGCGCAATGCTGCTTGCTCACGCACCCATTCGGCCCAGCTAATCTGGCCGCGCTCGCCGTTGCGGGGGAGCGTCCCGCCTTTACGAATCGCCGCCGCAATCTTGCCCGGCCAGCGGATGGGGATGATCAGCCTGTGCTTGCCCTGTTCGCGCAGCCAAACTTTCATCATTTCATCAGCCCTCAGCACCTCTGGCCCACCGAAGTCGGTCACTCGCCCGCTTGGCCCGGCCTCCACCCAGCGGCAGAGGTAGTCGGCCACATCGTCCGCCGCTACTGGCTGGAAGGGTAGGTTGGCAGGGAAGAGGAAGAGGGGGGAGCGGGTGAACAGGTCGAGGAAGGTAGCAATGAAGGGGTGGAACTGGGTCGCCCGTGCAATCGTCCACGGCACGCCCACATTCTGCACCATCGTCTCGGTCGCCAGCTTCTGGCGAAAGTAAGGCATTGGCACATCCTCGAGTCCAACGATGGAGACGTAGAGGCAATGGCTCACCCCAGCCTCACGCGCTGCCTCGAGCAGCAGCCGCGTGCCGTAAACGTCGGCATTGCCTAGCTCGTCACGGTCGGTCTTGCTGCCAGTCAGCTTCGGCTGGGTGGCGCTGTGCACAATCGTGTCCACCCCTGCCACTGCATCGCGCAAGCCCGTGCCGGTCGCCAGGTTGGCTTGCGCCCACTCTGCCGCGCCCTCCACTTCTTTGCGTTGTTGGTGGCTCATCACCCGCACAGTATAGCCAGCCTGCGCCAGCCTGCTTACCACTCGACGACCCAGCATCCCGCTGCCGCCGGTTACCAGTACCTTTGTCATAATCAACCTCCTTGCTATAATGAAATGCTCGTCTGGAAATTAGACGAGCAGGAGGTTGGCGTTGTGACAAAGTTTGTGAAATTATGTACTTGGTTGCCCATGCAATTGCTGGGCAAGGTAGGCGAGTTTGTCGGGGTTGAGGACAACGCGGAGGTTCTGGATCTGTCCGTCGGCGATTTCGAAGCTCATCACGTCGTATAGCATACCGCCAATCCAGAGCAGTACCGCTGGCTGGCCGTTGATTTCTGCCTCGCTGAAAGCCAGGTCGGCGGGCGCTTTGCTCATCAGACCAAGCAGGAAGCGGCTGACCTTGTCACGACCATGGAGCGGCCGGGTCGCCGCCGCAGCCTTACCGCCACCATCCGACCAGGTTGTCACCTCGCGGGCAAGCACTTCGGTCAGCGCGTCCACATTGCCCTGCTGGCAGGCAGCCAGGAACCGCCCGATGATCTGACGCTGCTGCTCAGCGGACGGCTCGAAGCGCGGGCGGCGCTCGGCCACGCCCTTGCGCGCCCGATGCAGAAGCTGGCGGCAGTTCGCCGCGCTCTTGCCGATGATGCTGGCGATCTCCTCGTAGCTATAGTCGAAGACATCATGGAGCAGGAACACCGCCCGCTCCGGTGGGGTCAGCGACTCCAGCAGCACCATGAAGGCGAAAGAGATCGACTCGCGTTGCTCTACAGTGGCCAGCGGGGCAAGCCGCTCATCGCTGGTCAGCAGCGGCTCCGGTAGCCAGGGGCCGATGTACTGTTCGCGTTGCACCCGCGCCGACTTCAGATAATCAATGCAGAGGTGGGTGATGATCGCGCTGAGGTACGATTTGGGTGAGCGGATCTCGTCGCGTGGGGCGGTGCGGGCGCGCAGGTAGGTCTCCTGCACCAAATCTTCGGCGTCGCTGGCGCTGCCCACCATGCGGTAGGCGATTGAGAACAGCAGCGGGCGATAGGTTTCAAATTGCTCTTCCATTAGAACATCATCTCCACCAGGTCGCGGTCAATCCAGGCCGCCGCTCGGGTCGCCATCCGATAGGCCAGGGTTTGGGCCTGCGCAGCAGTGATGTAGCCGCGTCGCGCACTCTCCAGCAGCACGGCCACGCTGCCGCGCACCTTCAGGCCAACCTCGCGAGCCGTTCGCCGCGCCAGCGGGTCGTCGAGCAGCACCAGGTCGGCGTTCATCTGCACTGCCAGGGCAATGGTCTCCTCCTCACCGAGCGCCAGGGTAGGGTCGTCCGCCGCCAGCTTGATGCGATGGTGGCGCAGCTTGCGGGCATGGATGAGCGTATGCAACAGCTTGGCGGTGATGACGTCGTCGGCAACTCCGCGCCGCACCACTTCCTGCCACACGCTGTCGCTGATGTGCAACTCGCCGCCCGCGATGCGCAGCAGCAGGTCGAGCCGCTCCACCTGGGCAAGGGCAATCAGCGGGTCAGCGCCGCACACGATCACCACGCTGCCAACTCCTCGGCCCGCGTTGCCGCATCGTAGCTGGGCGATAGGCCGTGCGCCGCGGCGTAGCTGATCATCTGGCGCAGGCTCACCCCGGCTTCTACCGCCGCTCGCCAGATCGAGATTTGACCCGCCTCCAGCCGCCGCAGTTGCGCCCGCATCCGCGCCTCGCGCAGGCCAATTTGCAGCAACTCGGCGGGGTCTTCACCCCCAAGCTGCTGCGCTAGCTCCTCGCTGATTTCCAGGTTAAGGTTGGGCATCCTCAGTAGTCGGCGCTTCCTTCTGGCCCGGGGCATCGAATTGCGCCAGTTCCTTGATTAGCTCATCGCGCTGCTCCTTACTCTCCGGTGCCGGGTCGAACGTGTCGAGGTGTGGCTGCAAGTCAGCGCTGCTGCGGTGGGGCTGCCATCTCCGCTCTTGCTCGGCGCTCTGCTCGGCGCTCTGCTCCTGCTGCTCTTCCATCATCAACCCTCCTTTGCGTGGATTGTACCGCTGCTTGAATTATAGCACAATGAAAAGGCAGATCGGCTGCGCCCTCAGCAGCTTCGTAACCTGTGGCAACACTACGACGATGCGCTAGCCTCACACCACAACAACGTGATTCAACATCCATCGTTCAGCATTGCACCTTTGCTCCAGCCGCTGTACGTTTGTCAAATCAGCCAACCCTACGGTATAATACAACTGGCGTGGCGTTGGCAAGGCAGGATGAAAGAAGAGCGAACGGGAGAGGGTGGAGCATGGCAACTGGAAGTGATGTAGGGCCGGAAGGTATCCGCCCTGGACGGTTGCCGGTTTGGATCAGAGTGCTGCGCGCGGTCAGCCTGGTGTGGGGTACAGTTGTACTTGTCCTGGGGGCGGGCATCGTGGTCGCCAGCCTGTTCGGCAACCCACAGTTCAATGATGTCGCGCTCTATCTCGGCTTCGCCGCGCTGGCCCTGATGCTCGTCTACCTGATTACCCCCGCTTATCGTGAGGTAGAGCGAATGGAGTTGCAGTGGATGGCGGCGCAGCAGGGTGGCCGTGGCACCCACGGTCGCCGCGACCTCCAGCTTGTCACCATCGCCCGCGCGCGGATGCGCAGTATGAGGTTGAGCTACATCCTGGCAAGCGCAGGCAGCGGCGCGTTCGGCCTCTATGGAGTGCTGCTGCTCACCAACCGCCACTTTAGCGGCTGGTTTAGCTGGGATAGCGGCTGGTGGGGGGTGATCTGCCTCGTCTTTGCCCTCACCATCTTCATGCTGCCGATTATCATCTACAATCTGCTGATGACCCATGAACGCATCGTGCGGCGGGTCGAGGCAATAAAGGCGCAAGGAGTTGAGATAATTGATCGCCCGTTACAGCTTCCCGCAGATGACCGCACTCTGGGCCGACCAGAACAAGGTGGACACCTGGTTGAAGGTGGAGATCGCGGTTGCCGAAGCCTGGGCTGAGGCCGGAATCGTGCCTACCGAAGCCTTGCCTGCCATTCGCGGCGGCTCGGTCAACCTGGCGCGGATGCAGGAGATCGAGCGCGAGACCGACCACGATGTGATTGCCTTCCTCCGCGCCGTCGGCGAAACGGTCGGCGAGGCCAGCCGCTACATCCATCTGGGTCTCACCTCATCAGATGTAGTGGACACCGGCCTCTCCTTGCAGGCAACCCAGGCGGCAGACCTGCTGCTGGAAGATGTAGACGAGTTGATGACCGTGCTGAGCGAACAGGCGCTGCGCTACAAGGATGTGATCACC
>QHBQ01000275.1 GCA_003243865.1 Candidatus Chloroheliales bacterium
CAACTAAGGAGGGTGAGCAATTGGACCTGCTATCGAAGATACGTGATGTACCCGATTTCCCCAAGAAGGGCGTGCTGTTCAAGGACATTACCACCTTGCTGAAGGAAGGCCCCGCCTACCACGAGGCGATTGACAAGATGGTGGAGATGTTGCAGGAGAGCAAGATTCAGATTGACAAAGTGGCGGCGGTGGAGTCGCGCGGCTTCATCTTTGGCGCGGCGATTGCCTACAAGCTAGGGGTGGGCATCGTGCCAGTGCGTAAGCTGGGCAAGCTACCTGCCGCAACCGTCAGTGTAGACTACAGCCTGGAATATGGCATCAACACCGTCGAGATGCACACTGATGGAGTAGAGCGCGGTGAGCACGTGCTGGTGGTTGACGACCTGCTGGCGACCGGCGGCACCACCCGCGCCGCCATCGAGCTTGTCGAGAAGGTGGGCGGCATCGTCAGCGGCGTGATGTTCCTGATCGAGCTTGAGTTCCTCAACGGGCGGCAAACCCTGGGCGACTATCCGACCTTCGCGCTGCTGAAGTATTAACTACAGGCACGAGGGATGAGCCATGAGCGAGAGTCCAACGCTGGTCAGCGATGAGGATATTGTCAGCAGGTACCCCGCGCCGATTGCCGGGGCGTGGCACCGCGTCATCTCTACTCGTGAGCCGCTCGACATTCATAAGCACCTGATAAAGGTCTACGAAGCAACCCTCACCTATCTGGTAGTTGGGCTTGCCAGTCAATACCGCCAAGCAGACGTGCGAGACCCCCAGGTAGATGAGGCGCTAAGGAATCTGGACGGTAGGATCAGTGTGGGACACTGGACCGGGATGCTGCGCGAACTGACACGCTTCTACAGCAGCCAGAACCTAACCTTTTTCGCTGAACTCCCTGGATACTACCTAAACACCAAACTAGGTCCTCAAATGAGCCGATGCTGCGATTTCCTTGCCAGCATCGGCATCAGCCTATCCAACCCCAAAAAGGTGTCTTACCTTTTCGAGGCGCTCACCGCCTATCGCAACGAGGTGGTACACCGCGACCCGGATGAGCGCGAGATGGTAAAGGTGCTTCGCTCTGCGCTGCAAGAACTGCTCAGCGGCCTCCATTTTATTACCAACTACCGGTTGGTGCTGGTTGACGATGCGCCCAGGGTGGTCAAGGTAGAGCAGGTGCGTGTATTCCGCCACACCCTTACCAGGTTGATGGGCAAAGACCCGCTGCCGTTGCCCGATAACTACGATTTGCCTGAGCCGCTAGAGGGCGAGCAGGTCTACCTGACCAAAGGTGAAGACCTGGCTAGCGTGCTGAACCTTCACCCCCTGATAATTGCGCGGGGCGCGCCGGCGCAAGTTTACGTCCCCAACAGCTATCAAGGTAAGAAGCCCGTCTACTTCTGCTACCAGATCGGGAGGAGCCTCCCCCTGCCGCCTGATGAGGATGAGCTGAAGCTGTTTGTTGAGAGCTTGACGGCAGCCAACCAGGATGAGCCTGTATCGTCGGAAGTTAAGGATGCTAAGACAAATGACGGCGTTAGCAAAGAATCAGGCGCTGAGGAGCAAACCGAGCAGCATCCAGGAGAGCCGCTAGTTGAGCAACAGGCTGATAAATTGGTTGTAACCGAGGCAGAATGGGACGGGGAGCATACTCTTACGAGCCGTGCCGCAGCCTACCGCGAGCGTGGCACCAACGCTCACGCAGAGCGCAAGTATGAGCAGGCCGTTAGCGAATACAGCCACGCCATCGAACTTGTGCCGAACGATGCGGTTGCCTACAACGGGCGCGGCCTCGCCTGGCGCGGGTTGGAGAGCTTTGACCAGGCGATCGCCGATTTCAGCCGCGCAATCGAGCTAAACCCCGACTACCCCGACGCTTACTACAACCGGGCACGGGTCTACGCTGCGCTGGGGCGAAAGAAGGCATCACGCCTCGACCTGGAAAAGGCAAGCGAACTGGGCAGCGATGAAGCGGCGCGGATGCTGAGTAGCTAGAGTAGTGGCAACCATGCCCCTCGAAAGACGCTAACCCGCCCATCTATTGGTACTTGCCCCACACTCCGTTCTGGTAGTGCAGGATGGTGCCGGTGACGCTACCGCCCACCGCCCAGCCTTCGCTAGCAGAGACCATGTACACGCTAAACAGTTGTTCGTTAGTAGGGCTGTTCACCGTTGTCCAGCTGCCGTTGCTGTAGTGCAGAATGGTGCCACCGTCGCCCACTGCCCAGCCTTCGCTGGCAGAGACCATGTACACGCTATGCAGGTCACCGGCAGTGGGGCTGTTCACCCATGTCCAGTTGCCGTTGCTGTAGTGTAGAATGGCGTCGTTATAACCCACCGCCCAACCCTCGCTGGCGGAGACCATGTACACACTACTCAGATATCTGTCAGTAGGGCTGTTCACCGTTGTCCAGTTGCCGTTGCTGTAGCGCAGGATGACGGAGTTCATGCTAATAATATTCCCCCCCACCGCCCAACCCTCACTAGCGGAAACCATGTGCACGCTAAACATATCACTGCTAGTGGGGCTATTCACCCTTGCCCAGTTGCCGTTGCTGTAGTGCAGGATAGTGCCATTATAGCCCACCGCCCAACCCTCACTAGCGGAGACCATGTACACACTAGTCAGCAGAACGCCAGAAGGGCTGCTCACTGTTGTCCAGTTGCCGTTGCTGTAGTGCAGGATGGTGCCACGGTTGCCTACTGCCCAGCCGTCAGTGGCAGAGACCATGTACACACTCCACAGAAATTGGTTAGCAGGGCTGTTCACCGTTGTCCAGTTGCCGTTGCTATAGTGCAGGATGGTGCCACCGTCGCCTACCGCCCAACCTTCACTGGTGGAGACCATGTACACTCTAGTTAGGTCGGAAGTGGTTGGACTGGCAGCACCTCCCCCTGCGGCAGTCGATGTCGGCAAGGTTACCGGCAAGTAGACAGCCGCCGTGGATGTGGGGGGAGGTGCTGACCCTCCGCCTCCTGATTTTGCGCCAAATACTACCAGCGCAACGACCAGCGCCACAATTATAACCACCCCACCGATCAGCGTGGCGATCAACTTGCCACCTCGACGAGCGGGTGGTTGCTTATCATCTTCCTCGCGCACGGGGGCATCAGGGGTTTCAAGCTCAGTCCACGCATGCACTGGCGGCTGGGCTTGCTCATTGCTTCCCTCACCCACGGCAGCAGCAGACAAGGGTGGTTGCGGGGAGCTTATGGGCGGCTGGGGCGGTTGCTGAACTACGCTACTCTCCCCGGCCGGTTCGGCGTTGACTACAGAACCACCTTCAATCCCTCGCTCATCATGTACGGCAGCATTAGACAGTTTATGGCCAGCCGCATCGGTATCGCTGGAAGGGAGCGGCACATTGTCTCGCTGAACCGCAACCCCGCTCTGAGTTTGTCCATTGTTGCCAAACAGGTCATCGGGAGAGATTATCAGTGGGGTATGTTCGCCACGGGCGGCGATGAGCGGCGGTTTGGCCTCGACCTTTGGCGGCAAGGTTGACTCGTCGGGTGGAGGAGCAATCTCGGATGGAGGGGCAACCTCCGATTCGTCCTTTTTGGGCGGAAACCTGGTCGTCAGCTCAGTAAGGAACTCAGGCACGCTCTGCGGGCGGTCGGCGGGTAGGTACGCCATCGCGTGTTTTAGTGCGGCCATGATTTCTGGTCGTATAGTATCGTCATCCTCCAGCCTGCGGTTTTCGTCAATCTCCGGCCGCTTGCCAGTCAGCAGGTTGTAGCAGGTAGCGGCTAGCGAATATATATCTGTATACGGACCAGGGTGGGCGTGAGGTTGGAACTGTTCAGGTGCGGAGTAGTCTATGCTTGCGATCACCGTATGGCTCATCGTTTCTTCGGGGTTGTACTCCCGCGCCGCGCCGAAGTCAATCAGCACTGCGTGACCATCGCGGTCAACCATAATGTTGCTGGGCTTGATGTCACGGTGCAACACATTGTTCGCGTGCAAGATGGTCAGCGCCGCGCCAACCTCATCTATGTAGCGTAGCGCTTCAGCTTCGGGCAGCTTTCCGCGACTGGCGACCACCTCCATCAGGCTGACTCCCTCGATGAACTCCATTACCATGTAAGCGGTATCGTTCTCCTCGAAGTGGTCAAACACGCCGACAATGCCCGAATGCCGATGTCGGACCCGTGCGATCACCCTGGCCTCATTGATGAAGTTATTAACCCGCTGGCCCCAGGTTTCCTGCGTATAGGCTGATGGGTAGAACACCATACTACCGCCGCGCCGACAGCCGCTAATGAAGTACTCCTTGATCGCGACCATCCTACCCAACTGTGTATCAGACGCGCGGTAGGTGATACCGAAGCCGCCCTGTCCCAGGGTAGCTTCTATTACATAACGGCCGTTTTGTAGCGTGCTTCCTTTCGCGAGTACGTCATCAGGGCTGCTGGGCATTATCTTCTCCAAACCGCTTTATAGCGATAGTCTATCATATCCATGATCTAAAGGCAAGAGCGGGGAGAAATTATACCAATTAGCCGAGGCGAGAGTGTATAATTCGTAGGGGCGCAGATTTATCGCGCCCATCCGTTTTACACCAGCCCGATAGCGAATTGGTATTAGCTTACCGCGACGAGCCAGCCCAGCACCAGGCTGATGGCGCTAGCGCCCAGCACGTAGAACATATAAATCCGCCCCTGTCGTGAAGGAAGCAATCGGTAAGTGACGATCGCCGCTGCCAGCGCCAGAATCGAGACGCCCTCTGCCAGCAACAGCAG
>QHBQ01000312.1 GCA_003243865.1 Candidatus Chloroheliales bacterium
GCAACTCTGCTATCATTGACATAACAGGTAGTTTGATCCACCGTTATCATCGCTAGCGCAGTCATTAGCAGTTAAGAAGGCGAGAAGGAGCAGACAAATGGCAGGCGGCAAGAATAAGCCGGGCCTGATCGGAGGCTGCCTAACCAACGCGATTGTGATAATCGTGCTACTCTATGTCGGCGTGCTGTTTGGTTCAGCGGCGCTCAAGACGTTCCTCCAGAATCATGGCGGCGTCCAAATCACCACTCAGGCGGCCCAGACGCGACCTTCCTCGCCCTCCTCACCATCCTCGCCCGCCAACGCCACCGCGCCCACCGTCACGCCAGTGGACATTGCCTCCACAACGGGCAGCCTCAGCTTCGGCGGCGCGGGCAGCGGCCCGCAAAGTTATGTACCGTCTGCCCCGGCGATAAGTTCGATTGGCATGACCGCCAGCGCCCCTTACTACATCGTCGAGCAAGCCGACCTGGCTCAGAACGGATCTTACCTCTCGTTCGACCAAAGCATGAGGATTATCGCCGCCAAGTTGTTGACCACGGTTGACGCGCTGAAGCAAGCCAACTCGGCCCTGAATAACGGCACGCTGGTAGCCGGGCAGGTGCTGCTGGTGCCATCTACCGTGGTTACCGGCGGGGGCGGCGGCAACTTGCCGTCAACTGGACGGTATGCCAACCCGTAAGGATTGTAGCATGAGACACCTGCGACGCATCGCTGCCACGCTGGCGCTGCTCTGTTTGCCTGCGCTGCTGCTCGGCTGCACCGGCGGTAAGCTGGATGCTACCCCCACCTACGTCAACTTTGTGACTATCAACCAGGCGCCTACCCCGACCCCAACCCCAGTTGTGGCACCGACGATGGCGGCCACCACCTACACGGTGCAGGCAGGCGACACTCTGAGCGGAATTGCCGCCCGCTTCGGGGTCAACATTGATGACCTTGCCCGCGCCAACGCCATCCCCGACGACAAGCGCGACAAGCTGCAGATCGGTCAGGTGCTGGTCATCCCACCGCGCCAGGGGAATCAGGTGGTGCCGACTGCCACGCCAATTCCATAGCAGAGTTGGCTTTGTCACTAATCCATGACGCTAATCTGTTTCTAATCTTCACCGCCCTTATCCGTCCAAAGTATTAGCCGGAAGAGCTTGACAATGCCAAAGGGTTGTAGTATAATGGCTTCAGTTGCACCTGGTGCTGGCTCCTAAGCATCAGTGAGGATTGAAAGCGCCGTATAGGATAAAGGAGGTGATGCTCATGGACAGTAGTTACGCAACATCGGGCATCGCGGAGGTAAGCAGCCTTTAGGTTGCTCCTGCGATGCCCCTCGAAGGCCCCCGCCCAGCGGGGGCTTTCTTCTTTTCTGGCGCAATTAGCCCCTCGATAGGGCGATTAAGGGATTGCCTCTGCTGACTATGATTGACAATCATCATCCCTTGCCTTTATAATCTGCAAGCAGCTAACGATTGCAGGAGGGTCAATAGCGATGAAGATGATTCTGGCGGTGGTGCAAAATGTAGATGCCGATACGGTGATTGATGCTCTGCTCGATGGGGGTCATCGCACCACCCGCCTCGCCAGCACTGGCGGCTTTCTGCGCGAGGGCAATACCACTCTGCTGATCGGGGTAGAGGATGCAGCGGTGGATACCGTGATTGACATCTTTCGGCGTACCACCCACAGCCACCCCACCTCCGGCAACCAGCCACGCAATGTGGGCGGCGCGACCATCTTTGTGCTGAACCTCGAACAACACGAGCGGCTATAACCTTGCCACCCCCTCCAGTAGGGAGGCCAGGAGAGGATGAGCGCCACTCAACCATCTACAATCTACAATCTACAATCTGCAATCTATAATCTATAATCTATAATCATTATGCGNACAACGTTTCAACTAGGCGAAATCGGTGGCATCAAGGTACGGGCCAGCGCAAGCTGGTTCGGCTTTCTGCTGCTGATGACCTTGATATTGGCTTTCTACTACTTTCCCTCTCTGCCAGTGTATAGCACCTGGGGCGCCGGGCTATACCTCTCCACCGCCCTCAGTGTCAGCCTGCTGTTCGCCCTGTCGGTGCTGGCCCACGAGCTAGCCCACGCTCTGCTCATCCGCCACTTTGGCAACAAGGTGACTGCGGTGATGCTGTTCTTCTTCGGCGGCGTGACCCTGGCCGAGGGTGAGCCGCAGCGCCCGCTGCATGAGTTCATCGTTGCCATTGCCGGACCCATAGCCAGCACGCTATTGGCGCTCGGTTTCTTCGCTGCTTCCTTCCCGCTCGGCCTCGACACCGCTCACCCCAGCCCGATCTCGATTGCCGCAGTGATGCTCGGCATCCTCAACTTTGCGATGGGCGTGTTCAACCTGCTGCCTGGGCTGCCACTCGACGGTGGCAAAGCACTACGCGCGATCGCCTGGGGTCTGAGTCATGACCCCTACAAGGCTGATCGTATCGCCGCGAGGGGCGGGCAAGTGGTTGGTGGGCTGATTATCATCGCTGGCCTCATCCTCGGCAGTATCTGGAAAGATCCGGTTTCCGCCTTCTTCATCGCCTATGTCGGCTGGATGCTCTTGCAGCAGGCGCGCTACATCTACCGTGACATGGTAGGCCGTCGGGTGATGAGCAGCACGCCGGTGCGGGCGGCGATGATGCCGCTCGACAATCAGGTGCCACCCGGCCTCAGCCTCGACGAGGCGGTGCGGCGCTTCATCATCGGGCATACCAGTCTGGAGTCGCGGCTGCAACTGGTGGTTGGTCTGGGCGGCACGGTGATGGGCTTGATTGCCCCCGCCGACATCAGCCGCGTTCCCCGCGAACTTTGGGCCTCGACAACTGTCGGCCAGAAGATGAACCCGATCGGGCCGACGATCAGCCTGGCGGCGGATATCTCACTGCTGGAAGCGCTGCTGGCGATGGACAAGGCGCGGGCCGCCCTCGCACTCGTCACTGACAATGGCGAGAATGTCGGCCTGCTCGACCGCCCTGCGCTTGCCAGCTACGTCACCCGCGAAATGGCGCTGAACCTACGGGGGCAGCAACGGGGAGAGCCGCCTCGTGGCTGACGAACAAATCAGCCTCACGTTGGAGCGACTCGCCTACGGGGGCGATGCGGTCGGGCGCAGCGGTGGCAAGGTGGTGTTCGCCGCCTACGGTCTGCCTGGCGAGAAGGTGCAGGTTGCCCTCAGCGCACAGCACAAGAACTTTGCACGCGGGCGAGTGGTGGAAGTGCTGGCCGACCCCTCACCACAGCGAATCACGCCGCGCTGCGAATACTTCGGCGTATGTGGCGGCTGCCAGTGGCAGCATTTCGATTACCCCGCCCAGGCGGCAGCGAAGGGCGAGCTGCTCGCCGAGCAATTGCGGCGCATCGGTGGCATCAGCATCGCGCCGCTCCCCACTATTGCCGCGCCCGACCCCTGGGCCTATCGCAATGTCGCCCGCCTGCAAGTCAGCTACCCAATTGAAGGTCCGCCGCGCCTCGGCTACTTTCGCCGCGAGAGCCACAGCATCGTGCCAATTGCCCGCTGCTACATCGTTCACCCTCGCATAGTAGAACTGCTTGAGCCGCTAAACTGGCTGATCAACACCCTGCCTCGCGCCGCCCTCAGCGCGATCACGGTGCGGGCCGCGTTCGCCGACGATGCTACCTACCTGCTGCTGCACCAGGGCAATGTGCGGGTCAATCTCGGCGATGTGCGTCGCATACTGCCCGCCTGGATCAAGCAGGAACGGCTGATCGAGCGCTTCAATCTGTGCGGTATCGCTACAGTCAGCCCGCCACCTCCACTGAAGCGCACCGCCAACGCGCCTCAGCCGGGCGATGTCGGCGGCGAGATGGGCGAACTGGCCGCCGACGAAGCGGCCACCAGCAGCGTGCTATGGGGCGAATCACTGTTCAGCGAAGTAGTCGGCAGCACCCGCTACCACTTCCCCGCCGCTGCCTTCTTCCAGGTCAACACCGCTGCCACCTACGCCCTCGCCGAATTGGTGCGCGAAGCGGTCACCAAAGAACCCCCTCCCCCATCTGGGGGGAGGGTTGGGGTGGGGGGTAGCCTGCTTGACCTCTACAGCGGCGTGGGCCTATTCTCGCTGCACCTGCTGGCGGCAGGGGCGGTTAGCCATGCAGTCGGCATCGAGGTGCAGGGCGAGGCGGTTAAGGCAGCGCGAATCAACGCTGAGGCGCAAGGCCACATCCCTGCCGCCGAGTTCTACGCTGGACGAATAGAGGACACGCTTCCAGAGTTGCTCGAAGAGGGGTTGACCGCCGATGTCGTCGTTGCCGACCCGCCCCGCGCCGGGCTGTCACCAGCAGTGATCGAGCTGATCATCGCAGTCAATCCACAGCGCATCGTCTACGTCTCTTGCGATCCCAGCACGCTCGCCCGCGACCTCAAGGCGCTCAGTAGCCGCTACCAATTGCGCTCCACTCAGGCGATAGACCTCTTCCCCCAGACCTACCATATCGAGAGCGTCAGCGTGCTGGGGCGAACCGACAAGCCTTGAGCAATGGACAGCGTAGATATGCTCAACGCGCTGGTAAGCCTGTGTGACAAGCGGGCCAATGATCAGGACGCGCTCTACCAGCTAGGCTATAAGGCAAGGGACATCCGCTTCGAATACCCCACCGGCATTACGGGCGGTAAAGGGGTGGTGGTTGACCTGTTGCTGCTCTCCGCCGAGATCAACAGCGTGCTTTGCGTGGAGTGCAAATCGGGCCAGAACGT
>QHBQ01000108.1 GCA_003243865.1 Candidatus Chloroheliales bacterium
CCAACTGGTGAAGCGGCTGAAGCTACGCTGACCGAGAGATTAAAGAGCATGGACTAAAGGTCAAAGATGAGGGGCGCAGCTTTTGTGCGCCCCTCACTCATGCCTCATGCCTCAGCTTAGAACACCCGCTTTAGCAACCCGATTGCACCCTGCTTCCAGGGAACCCTGTGGGTGACGCCCGATGTGTTGGCAAACTGGTTCTGGTGTTCGATGTACCACTGAAAGTTGCGGATGAGGGCATCCTTATTGGAATACTTCGGCTGCCAGCCCAGTTGCTTCTCCGCCTTCTCGATTGAGACGAACGAGTCCTTCGAGGCGGTTTCGTAGACCCATTTGTAGAGTGGGGAGAGGTGCAGCATCTCCAGGAAGCGCAGGCCGAGGATGGCAGGCGCGGCCGGGAAGGGGATGATTTTCTTGCCGTAGCCCGCGTAGTCCAGCACCGCCTGGTAGTCCTTCTTCATCGTGGTGAACTCCTTCGCGCCCACGTTGAAGGTATCGTTGGCTTGCTCGGCGGGCAGGGTCATGCACAGGTAGATCGCCTCGCAGAGGTCTTCGACATCGAGGAGTTGGTAGCGATTCTTACCGCTGCCGATCATCGGGAAGTTACGCTTATCCAGCGCCCAGTCGTAGAACAGGGCAAACACGCCCAGCCGCTCCGGGCCGACGAACGACTTAGGCCGGATGATCGGCACAATCATACCCTTCGCCCGGTACTCGAGGCAGACCATCTCCGCCTGGATCTTGGCCTGGCCGTAGGGGCCGACTCCAATCAGCTTATCGGTTTCGTAGAGGGGGTGGTGGTCGGGGATGCCGTAGACGGCGGTGGAGGAGATATGGACGAAGCGCTTGACCCCGTGCTGCAGGGCCGAGTCGAGCAGGGTGCGGGTACCCTCGACATCGGTAGTGTAGATATCCTGGGGCGAGTAGAGGGGCAGTGCGGCGGCGGTATGTACCACAATGTCTACGCCTGCCATCGCCTTATCCACCGCTTTGCGGTCGCGGATATCACCCTTGACGATGCTGATCTTGTCGAGCATATCGGGGTAGTCGTAGTCGGCAATGTCGAGGGAGATGAGGCTGTAGCCACCCTTCTTTAGCAAGTAGCGTTCGAGATTGATTGATAGGAAGCCAGCTCCGCCGCTGATGAGGACTTTCTGTTGCTGTGGCTTTTCTTGCTGTTCAGGCACTTGGCGATTTTCCTTCTTTGCTTGGGTAGGGGCGCGATAAATCGCGCCCCTACGGTTGATTTACGTTTGTCGGGGAGTGGTTTCTTGCGCCCTGTACTCCCCCTCCCAGCCTCCCCCTTTGGGGGAGGGGATTATGCTCCCAGCCTCCCCCTTTGGGGAGGGGGCTTATATAAGTCGTCAGATAGGCTGTCGCGCAATTTTTCGATGTTTTCGAGGGCGATGCCGGTGCCGATGGCGACGCACTGCAACGGCTTGTCGGCGACATAGCATGGCACCCCAGTGACCTGGGTGAGCAGTTCGTTGATGTGGCGCAACTGTGCGCCACCGCCGGTCATGATCATGCCCTTGTCCACGATGTCAGAAGCCAGTTCGGGCGGGGTCTGCTCCAGCACGCTGCGAACCGCGCCGATGATTGCATCGAGCGGTTCGCTGATCGCCTCGGTGATTTCGTTGCTGCGAATCTGGATAGTGCGGGGCAGGCCCGCTACCTGATCGCGGCCTCGCACCTCCATAGTCAGTTCCTTCTCCAATGGCAGGGCCGAGCCGATTTGCATCTTGATGTCCTCGGCGGTGCGTTCGCCGATCATCAGGTTGTACTTGCGCTTGATGTAGGCGGTAATCGTCTCGTCCAGCTTGTTGCCGCCCACACGAATGCTGTCGCTGACTACGATGCCGTAGAGCGAGATGATCGCTACCTCAGTGGTGCCGCCGCCGATGTCAATGATCAGGTTGCCGCTGCTATCGGCGATCGGCAGTTGCGCCCCCAGTGCGGCGGCCAGCGGCTCACGGATGAGGTGAACCTCGCGGGCGTGGGCCTTCAGCGCGGCATCGCGTACCGCGCGGCGCTCCACACTGGTCACGCCCGCGGGGATGCAAATCATCACTTCGGGCTTGGTTAGATTGAAGTAGCGACCACGCGCGCGGCCAATGAAGTGCTGCAACATCGCCTCGGTGACTTGATAGTCGGCGATCACCCCGTTTGCCATCGGCTTGATTACCTCGATGGTCTCTGGGGTGCGGCCCAGCATATCGTAGGCGCTCTTGCCGACCGCCTTCACCCGCCCATCCTTGGTCGAGATCGCCACAATCGAGGGTTCGTTGAGTACGATGCCCTTGCCGCGCACGAAGACGAGGACGTTGGCGGTGCCAAGGTCAATTCCGATCTGTGGGGTTAGCCACGACATGATTGCTCCTACCTAAGTTTGCAGATTGCAGATTGCAGATTGTGGATTATAAACGATAAACAAAACATACGCAATGATTAGCGCTACTGATTAGCGTTATCGCCACTGCCCACGCTGGGACGGTTGCGGCGACGGCGGGCGACGTTTAGCGCCGCCAGGCTGCGGCGGAGAGCCAGGTCATTGACGAAGGCAGCGTCACCGGAGACGCCCCGCGCCTTGTCCTCCAACGCCCGCTGACGGGCGGCTTCAGCGGCGGCAAT
>QHBQ01000056.1 GCA_003243865.1 Candidatus Chloroheliales bacterium
GCGCTGGGGCTGGTGACCGGCGCAGGCATGATCGTGGCGATCGTGGTGCAGCCGGTGGCGGGGGCGTTGAGCGACCGCAACCACAGTCGCTGGGGCAAGCGCCGCCCCTTCATCGCCATCGGCACGCTGGTCGAGGTGGTCTTCCTCTTCGGCATGATGGCGGTGGCTAGCTGGTGGGGGCTGTTGCTCGGCACGCTGCTGCTGCAACTGGCCGACAACGTGGCGATGGGGCCGTACCAGGGGCTGATGCCCGACCGGGTGGCAGCACAGTATCGCGGTCGGGCGTCGGGCAGCATGGCAATCGCCCAGATTGCGGGCAACGCCAGCGGCTTCGTGGTCGCCAAGCTACTGCTGCTCGACCTGAACAGCATCGTGTTCGTCTTCGCCACGTTCGCCCTGGTCAAGCTGCTGGTGCTACTGCCCACCCTGTTTCTGGTGCATGAGGATAGCCACGCGCCCGAGGTGAAACAGGAGCCAACCAGCCGCTGGGGGCTGATCGAGCAGGAGCTACCCTTCGTCCGCGAGGTCAGCCTGGCGGGGCTGGGCCAGATCACCTGGGGGCTGATCGGCGACCTGCGCCGCGAACGCAGCTTTACCATTCTGATCATGTCGCGGCTGATCATCCTCACCTGCCCGGCGATGGTGACGACCTTCGCGCTGTACTATCTGCAAGACGCGCTGAAGATCAAGGACCCCGGCAGCGCATTCATCGGCATGGTTGGGGTGGTCATCCTGATCAGCTTGCTGATCGTCTATCCCGCCTCGCGCTACTCCGACCGCATCGGGCGACGCAAGCTGATCGTGGTGGCCTGCATCGTCGGCGCAGCGGGGGTGATGGGGCTGGCCTTCGCCCACTCGTTTATCGAGGTGATCGTCTTCGGCGCGTTGCTGGGTGCAGGCTGGGGCGCGTTCAGCAGCATTGATTGGGCCTACGCGATTGATGTGGCCCCACCCGATCAGACCGGCAAGTTCATGGGCCTGTCCAACCTGGCGGGCGCGGGGTCACTGGCGCTGGCCGGGCTGCTGGGCGGGCCGGTCGCTGACATCTTCAATGCTGGTAGTCCAGGCAGCGGGTTTGGCTATCGCGTGCTGCTGGTCATCGCCGCGCTGCTCTTCCTGCTTGGTGCGCTGCTGCTGCGCTGGGTGGAGGCCCGCCCGCACACTGCCGTGGGTGATGAAATCCTCAAAGAAGATTTACGCCGCTGGCAATAGAAAGGTCTGCCGCTGCATCCATGTACCTATCGGGGGCTTGGCAGCGCGGGCAGTAGTAGGTGAGCCGACCACCCAGCGGGCCGATGCGGGTCTGCTTGATGAGGCTGCCGCAGTGGAAGCAGGGCCTGCCGGTGCGGCGGAAGGCCCAGTGGCGGTCACGGTAGTGGAAGGTGCCACCCTTCGCCTCGGCCTCGTGCTTGAGTTGCTCGTAGAGTTCGACAGGGATGGTGAAGCCACGCTGCTCGATGCAACGCTGGGCCTGCATCGGAATCTGGGCGGCGAGACAGTCAATCTCCGCCGCGCTGAGGGTGCGCACCAGCCGCCAGGGGCAGATGCGGCAGGCGTTCAGCACATCGCTCTTGAAGTAGTTGCCCAGCCCGGCGGCCACCTCCTGCATCAGCAGCACCGGCGCAATCTCCTGATCAGCGAAGCGAGGGTCGAGCAGCCTGGCCCTAAACAGGGCCTCATCGAACGGCACGTCGCAGATGTCGGGGCCGATGATGCGCAGCGCCTCGATCTGCTCAAAAGGGTCGCCCAGCACGATATCAAACACCTGCCCGCGCAGAAAGATGGCCTGGGCGCGGTCGGTGTAGAGGTGAACGCGCTCACCGGGGTCGCGGGGTAGGGTCACAGTGGCAGGGTGGATTTGCCACTTGCCCCACATCAGCGGATGGGCGCGGAACCAGAGGTCATCGTTAAGCTGGAAGATGATGTTCTTGCCGAGCGCGAAGATGTTGAAGATCTGGCGGTTGTCCAGTGCGCCGGGGTGGGTGGCTAGCCACGCCTGCGCCTTCTTCAACCGCGTCTCCACGCCGAGCAGGTTAGCGCCGGCCAGCGCTTCGTTCATTTGCCGAGCAATGCGGTGAACTTCCGGCCCTTCAGACATGGCAGAGTTCTCCTTGCAGTTTGTTTGTGGAAGCACAAACTGGGCCATCAGCCAGAGGTGAACGAGCCGCAGTGCCGCCTGCCTCTTAATCTAAGCCCCCAGCGGGGGTTGGGGGAGAATCTCGCCGACCCAGCCCTGCCTATCGCCAGCACTAATGAAGTTGCAAGGCGATAATGGTTACGAGGGGCATTCGGCCTGGTCAAGATTCTCCCCCAAACCCCCGCTGGGGGCTTAGTTGATCAAACTCTGGGTGACTCATGTTCCGTTTAGGTGGTAATTCGGCTAGGGGGTGGTCACTCCCTTGTAGACGATCTGGGCCATTTCATCGCGGCGGATGTTGTTGTTGGGTCTGAAGGTGCCATCGGGATAGCCGTTGATCACCCCTTTCTGATGCGCGGTTTCGATGAAGGCATAGAAGATATTGCCGGGCGGCACATCGCTGAAGGTCTGCCCACCGCCGGTGGGGGTAAAGAGTGGATAGTGCGCGGCACTGACCACCAGTTTGGTAAGCTGGGCGCGGGTAATCGGGATGTTGGGCAGGTAGCAAGGGTAGATGGCGCCGTGCGCGGTGCAACCTGCGGCGGCGAAGCCGCTGAGGATGCCGTTGTGGTAGCCGGTCTCGATGTAGAGGTAGGCGAAGTAGCTGGGCGGCACATCGGTGAAGTCCTGCCCACCGCCGGTGGGGGTGTAGGGCGCCAGGCCGAAGCCGAGTACCACCACCTTGGCGAACTGGGCGCGCGTGGAAGTACCTGCCGGGGAGTAGTGGGTGGGGTCAGCGCCGTTGACCACGCCGCGACAGTAGAGATAGTGGATGGCGGTATAGAAGATGTTGCCGCTCACATCCACAAACGGGTTGGGGCAGTCGGTCGGCACGGGCGTGTCGGTTGGTGTCGGCGTGACACACGGCCCACCGTACTTCTCCACCAGCGTCAGCGGGGGATTGCCGTAGTATCCGACCGCCCAGACATCGCCGCCTGGCAGCGCCGACACTCCAAACAGCTTGTTGCCGCCACTGCCGGGGTATGGGGTGGTCACCACCGACCAGGCGGCGCCGTTCCAGTGTTCCACCAGCGCCTGATAGGCGCTGCCATTGAGGTAATAACCGACGGCCCAGACATCGTTGCTCGCCAGCGCCGACACCCCACTCAGGAAGTTGTTGGAGCTGCCGAGGTTAGGGCTGGTCACCACCGACCAGGCCGCGCCGTCCCAGTGTTCCACCAGCGTGTGGAGGGCAGTGCCATTGAGGTAGTCCCCGACCGCCCAGACATCGTTGCTCGCCAGCGCCGACACTCCATACAGGTAATTGCCGCTGCTACCGGGGTTCGGGCTGGTCACCACCGACCAGACCGCGCCGTTCCAGTGTTCCACCAGCGTCTGGTTGGCGCTGCCATTGAGGTAATGACCGACCGCCCAGACATCGTTGCTCGCCAGCGCCGACACTCCATACAGGTAATTGCCGCTGCTGCCGAGGTTCGGGCTGGTCACCACCGACCAGACCGCGCCGTCCCAGTGTTCCACCAGCGTCTGATCGGCGCTGCCATTGAGGTAATAACCGACCGCCCAGACATCGTTG
>QHBQ01000287.1 GCA_003243865.1 Candidatus Chloroheliales bacterium
ACGATCATCTTTTCAGGCCTATTTGCCGTCTACTTCGCCCAGCTTTACATCCTGCTTACCTTCATCACCCTCTATCGCTTCAACCGCCGTGCCGCGCTGCTGGTCTGCGTGGGGGCCAGTCTGGTTTATATCTCGCTCACCCTGCCACTGCTCGGCGTGTTCGATGTGAACACCCTGATTATCAGCCTGGCCGCGCTATGGGCTTCGGCCGCCATGTACCTGTTGCTCTACAGCCGCCAGCAGGTAACCCAGCGCCAATTGCTCAAGCAGGTCAAGAGTGAACGCCGCCTGCGTCGCCAACTGGAAACCACCAGCCGGCTCTCCACTCAACTCAGCTCCAATCTTAACCTGGATGATCTGCTCGCCGAGGTAGTCAGCGCCGCCGCCCACCTGGTAGATGTCCCCTACTGTAGCTTGCAGATGTGCGATTATGCCAACAATCAGTTGGTGATGCGCAACATATATTATAGTGGCCCAGATAAGCAACGCAAGCTGGCGCAGCGATGGGCAAACCCCTCGTTTGGCATCAATCAGGGGCTGGCCGGATGGGTGGTACAAACAGGGGAGAGCATCAGCGTGGAGCGGGCTGCAGACGACCCGCGTTACCTTGCTATTGACGGGTTGGATGATATCGGCGATTGGTCATTGCTGCTGGTGCCGCTTACCATCAAGCAGCGGGTGATTGGGGTGCTGAGTGCTGGCAGCGCGCAGCGCCGTCACTTCAGCGCCGAAGACCGCAACCTGTTCAGCAGCTTTGCCAGCCAGGTGGCGGTGGCGATCGAGAATGCCACCATGGTCAACGAACTGACCGAGCGCAAGGCGCAACTGGAACGCAGCCAGGCCGGGCTGGCCGCCGTGCTCGATGTCAACCGCACTTTGCTCACCCAGCGCGATTACATTGCCGCTATGCGCGTCATTGTTGACAACCTGATGCCGCTCATACCCTTCGCCAACTGCATCATCTACCTGGTGGAGGAGGATAACAAGATGCTCGTCAGTGTGCTGGCTGAGGGTGCGGATGTGGCAAACGCAGAGAATGAGAGCTTCCCCATCGGTGATGGGATTACCGGCCTGGTTGCCGCCAGCGGCGTCGCCGAGATGGTAAATCATGCCGAACTCGACCCCCGCTCGGCGGTGATCAAAGGTACCGATGAGAACGAACCGGGTTCGTTGCTGGTTGCCCCCCTCTTCGTCGAAGGTCAGGTGCGGGGGGTCATCCGCGTGGGCCGCACCGGAGAGTGGCTGTTTGAACCGGACGAACTGGAATTGCTCAAAATCTTTGCTACCCAGGCCTCGCTGGCATTGGAGAACGCCCGCCTGATCGAGAAGCAGAGCCAGACTGCTAACGACCAATCGTGGATGATGAGCCTTACCGAAATCCTCATCTCCGCGCTGGACATCGAAGAGCAGTTGCAGCAAGTAGTACGCGCCAGCGTCAGTTTGACCGAGGCCGACTTTGGCGCGTTGCTGCGGCGCGACGAGGAGGGTAACCTCAGAGTTGCCGCGGTCAGCGCCCCACAAGACTACCTGAAGATCGGGCAGGTATACGTGATGGAGGCCACGCCGATTACCGAGACGTTTCATACCCGCCGCGAGACCTACCTGCCGGGCAGCCTGAAGGGTGAGGGCGCTGGCAGTGGCAGCATCGCCCCGCTGGTGGCTGGCCGCTTCCGTTCGCAACTAGTGGTGCCGCTGACGGTTGGCGACGAACTGCTGGGGGTGCTGAGTGTCTTCAGCGCCCAGGCGAGCGCCTTCGATCGCCGATTCCTGCGCCTGCTCGCCACCTTTGCCAGTCAGGCGGCAATCGCGATCCGCAACTCGCAACTGTTCGCCGAGCTTGAGACCCGTCGCCGCGAGCTGGAACTAAAGACCGCCGCGCTGGAGGTCAGCCAGGCGCGGGCGCAACGCAACGCCCGCGAACAGGCGATGCTATCGCACATCAGCAAGATTGCGGTGAACGCCAGTGTCCCCAGCCCCGGAAAGGAAGAGGAAAGCGACTGGCTGGCCCAGAGCCTGCGGCTGGTAATGATGGGTCTCGATGTGGAGAAGGCAACCCTGGTGCTGCTGGACAAGAGCGGGCAACTCGAACCAGTCGCCATCGAAGGCTTCAAACGGCTCGGTGAGGACATCGTGCGCCGCCGCATCGCCGACTGCAGTCTGCATCAGTCGGTGCTGCGCGGGAGGGCGGACAAGGCGGAGGACTGTTCTAAGCGCGGCGGAATGTTGGGGCTGCTCTACGCTCATGAGGGTGTAACCAACGCTCTCGCCGTCCCCTTGCTCGCCAATGACCAAACTATTGGGGTCATCACCGTCTACAACAAGAAGATTGAGGAGCAACCCACCCGCCAGGTCAGCCCCAGCCTCGGCTATCCACCCGTCGCGCCGCCACTGGGCATTGGCAATGGGCGCTATCGCACCAACGGTAGCGGCGGCAATGGCAGCAAGCGTCGCGGTGCCGTCCCATCCACACCCACACCCATCACGACCAATCTTAGCGGCAACGCCAACGCCAGCCATACCCTTCCACACGCCGACTTCGACATGGATAACCAGATCCTACTGGGAAACATGGCTAACGCGATCGCCAGCGGCATCGAAAACGCCCGCAGCTACAAGAGCCTCAGCGAAACCTACTTCGATAGTATCAGGATGCTGGTTGACATCATGGAGGCGAAAGATCCCTACACCAAGGGCCACTCCGAGAAGGTGATGGTCTGCGCTATGGCCATCGGCAATGAGCTAATCAAGGCGAGCCACCCGCATTTCAAGCAGGAACAGATGGGTAGCCTGCTGTGGGCGGCACTGCTGCACGACATCGGCAAGATCGGTATCCGTGATGAATTGCTTCACCTCGCCTCGCGCCCTGGTGTAGAGGGCTTCTGGGTGCTTGCCAGCCACACCCGCATCGGCGCGAAGATCCTCAACAATATTGAGAAGCTCAAGCAACTGGCCCCGCTGGTGCAGGCTCACCACGAGCGCTGGGATGGGCAGGGTTACCCTGATGGCCTGCTCCGCACTGAAATTCCTTTCATCAGCCGCATTGTCACCGTGGCCGACAGCTTCGACGCGATGACCTCCGATCGCGACTACCAGAAGAAGCGCAGCGT
>QHBQ01000410.1 GCA_003243865.1 Candidatus Chloroheliales bacterium
AGCCACGATTTCGCCGCCTTTGCAGGCAGTGGGGGCCGAGGTGCGGAACCTGCCTCCACCGTGCGCGAGATATACCTGGCCGATTGTCAGGCAGCGGCGCAGCAATACGGACAACTGATTACTGTCCAGCTTGCCGCCAATGCCTTCCTCGCACACATGGTGCGCAACATCGTCGGCACTCTGCTGATCGTAGGCCGGGGTCGGATGAGCGCAGCGGAGTTCGCCGCTGTGCTGGCAAGCGGCAATCGCCAGCTTGCTGGCCCCACCGCCCCGCCGCAGGGGCTAACCCTGGTAAGGGTGCTGTACTAAAGAGCAAAAAGCCTCTCCCTTGAGAGAGAGGTTTGGTGAGGGTGAATGTTGCAGCGCCAACTACGCTCATAGTAACTACGATACAAGGAAAGGTAATCAAAGGTAAGCATGAAGACGCTAAACGTCAAAACCTACAGCCCGAAGGCTGGTGACATCGAGCGCAGCTGGCACCTGGTTGACGCCGCCGGGCAGACGCTGGGCCGCCTTAGCTCGGAGATCGCCAAGCTGCTGCGCGGCAAGCACAAGCCGGGTTACGCGACCCACATGGACACCGGCGATTACGTGGTCGTCATCAACGCCGAGCAAATCGTCCTCACTGGCGGCAAGGCGCAGCAGAAGGTCTACAACCGCCACTCCAACTACCCCGGCGGCTTCCGCAGTGTCCCGTACCTCGATATGCTCCGCCAGCACCCCACCCGTCCACTTGAGGAGGCAGTCAAGGGGATGCTGCCGCGCAACCGGCTCGGCGAACAGCAGCTACGCAAGCTGCACATCTACGCTGGCCCCAACCACCCCCACAGCGCGCAGCAACCAACCCCCTATATCTTTACCGAGCGGCAACTTGGCAACCCTCAAGGAACCGAGCGCGACTCGCGCCATCGCTCCACCCATGCCGACACCGACAGCAGCGAGAAGGAGAACTAATTAGATGACCAGCACCACATCCGGCCAAGCGACTGGCAGCCGTTACTTCTACGGCACTGGCCGCCGCAAGTCCGCCGTAGCCCGCGTCCGCCTCATCCCCGGCGCCGGTCAGTTTATTGTCAACGGCAAGACTACCGCCGAATACTTCGGCGGCCGTCAGCTTTATCAGCAGATAATCAACGAGCCGATGGCCGTGACCAGCACTGCTGGTCGCTTCAGCGCCAGCATCAAGGTGGCAGGTGGTGGGGTCAGCGGCCAGGCGGGAGCGATTCGTCACGGCCTCGCTCGCGCCCTGCTCGCCTTCGATGCCAGTCTGCGCCAGGCGCTCAAGCGCGCGGGTCTGCTTACTCGCGACCCGCGCGTGAAGGAGCGCAAGCACGTCGGCCTCAAGCGTGCCCGCAAGGCACCGCAGTATACCAAGCGCTAAAGCTCAGGTTCTAGCCCTGGCTTTGTTGCATGGAGCAGCTACCAAACACGGTGGCTGCTCCTCTTGCATTATCAATCCTTGACAACTTCAGGTTTTCTGATATAATCTTATACACTAACCTCGCGGCCCGAGGTTGAACCATTGTTCCCGCGCCACACTATTATCTAATAGCTGGCATCGGCGCTGATTTGCGGTTCGTCGCGGCGGGGCAAGGTTGTGGCAGGGCGCTTCACCGCCTGCCAGGTATATTTGGACGCCAGGCTTGCGCCATGGGTTGCCTTCCGCAGCGTCGCGGGTGGGCAGACGCAGGCCAGGTATTGCGTTTAGCTAAAAGGAGGAAAGTCAGGTATGTCAATTCGTATCAAAACCCTACGCAGCATCGCTGCGCTGGCGCTGTTGTTGCCGCTACTGGCGGCCTGTGGCGGCACTACTCCCACACCGGCCCCCGCACCCACCAGCACCACTGCTGTCCTTGCGCCAGCCGCCAGCCCCACTACCGCGATGATGGCCGCCTCGCCGACCACTGCGATGGTGATGACTCCAACCACCGCGATGGTGATGACCCCGACAGCGGGTATGGTAATGACCCCGACAGCGGGTATGGTAATGACCCCGACAGCGGCGATGACCGGCACTTCGGCGGTCACCCCAACTGCTGTCCCGCCCACCCCGATTGCCTCGAGCTTCCAGGGCAGTGCGGGCGCGTTCCGCTGGCGCGTCGGTGAAGATGTCGCCCAGATGGATCCCGCGCTGATGGAGGATGGCGTATCCATCAATGTCGCTCAGAACATCTACGATGGCCTCACCCAGTTCAACCCTCAGACCCTCGCCGTCGAACCGGCGATCGCCACTAAGTGGGATATCAACACCGACGGTAGCGTTTATACCTTCCACCTGCGCAACGATGTCAAGTTCAGCGACGGCACGGTGGTTACCGCCAAAGACTTTGTCTACTCGTGGAACCGCCTGCTCGCCAACCCCAAGGCACCTTACAGCTTCGTCTTCGCCGACATCAAGGGCGCTGACGAGGTGGTCGCCTCGGCTGCCAGCACCGACACCACCAAGACCAAGCTCACCGCTGCCGAAGGTATCAAGGCGGTGGACGACAGCACCCTCCAGGTTACGCTCAAGGGTCCCAGCGCCTACTTCCTGTCGCAGACGGCGCTCTGGTCCTACTGGATAGTCAACCAGAAGGTGGTTGGCAGCGATCCACTGAGCAGCGACTGGGCGCAGAAGGCCGACACCCAGAAGGGCGCAGGCACCGGCGCGTACACCATCAAGGAGTGGGCGCGCAACGACCACATGGTACTGACCGCCAACGATAGCTACTGGGGTAATGTCAAGCCTAGCGTCAAGGAGATTGACGAGGTGGTAATCCAGGACGGCAGCACCTCGCAGTTGCGCTACGAGAGCGGCCAGCTTGACAGCAGCGAACTCTACACCGCTGACTATGATCGCATCTCCAAGGATCCGAAGCTGAGCAAGGAACTGCATGCCGCGCCCCAGGCTCGCACCGTCTGGCTGGGCATGAACCAGCTTACCGGCCAGTTCGCGGTCTCCGGCGGCGACAAGGCTAAGAACCTGCGCATCGCTATCGCTAAAGCGGTTGACCGCGCCGACCTGATTGACAAGGCGCTCAATGGCGTGGGCGCTCCCGCCTACACCCTGCTGCCGAAGGGTGTCCCCGGCTATCAGGACTTCAAGGCATATGAGATGGATCTCCCTGGTGCGAAACAGGCACTCTCCGATGCGGGCTATCCCAACGGCCAGGGCCTGAAGCTCACCTACACCACTCGCGACCGCGAGGACCAGCGGGCGGTAGCCACCGTCATCCAGGCCCAGTTGAAGCAGAACCTCAACATTGACGTGAGCGTTGTGCCGGTGGCGTGGAGTACCTTCCTCGACGAGCGCCGCAACCACAAGTACGAGTTCTTCTACGGAAGCTGGGGCCAGGACTACCCCGACCCGCAGGACTGGCTCTTCCCGCTGGCGGTTAGCGGCCAGCACGAGAACAACGAGGGCTACGCCAACCCGGCTTTCGACAAGCTGGTAATTGACGCCAACAAGCTGGCCGACCCCACCAAGCAGACCGACCGCTACAAGATGTACAACCAGGCGGAGCAGATCTACCTGAAGGACGCGCCGATCGTGCCGCTCTACCAGTTCCAGACCGACTATATGCTCAAGCCCGGCTGGAGCGGCTGGGGTTACAATGCCCAGTTCGTCGCGCCCTTCCGCTACCTGTCGAAGAGCGGCAGCTAATCGCCACTCGGTAAGCGGAAAGTTGAAAGCGAGGGAGTAACTCAGGCTTGCCTGGGCCTCCCTCGCCAACCACTGGAACAAATCGCCTTCCACTCGCCACCACCGTTGCGGCGCGACCCCTGGCCTGCGCCGCAACTACCACTTTCAACTTTCAACTTTCAACTTTCAACTTTCAACTACAAGCTATGCTCCAGTACATCATCCGCCGCATCATCGGCTTGTTCTTCGTTCTGATCGGCATCGCGTTGCTCACCTTCCTGCTGATGCACCTTGCGAAGGGCAGCCCCTTTGCTGGTGAAGGCAACGTCCCGCCCAACGTGATCGCGAGCATCAATGCCAGCTATGGGCTGGACAAGCCGCTGCCGATCCAGTTCATCACTACTGTCTGGAACTTCCTGCATGGTGACTTTGGCGTGTCGTACAAACAGCAGGTTGGCCGCCCCGTATGGGATATTATGATGGATGGCTTTGGCAACTCGGCAGTACTCGGTGCATGCGCCTTTGCCTTTACTATCTTCGTCGGCATCCTGCTCGGCCTGCTGGCCGCAATTGGGCAGAATACGTGGCTGGACTATACCACGATGACCGTATCGCTGGCCGGTTACTCGATCCCCAACTTCGTGCTTGGTGCGTTGCTGTTGCTGCTGGCCGCCACCGTCCTCAACCCGCTGCTTCCCGCCAACCTGCAACTGCCGATCGGCGGCTGGATCAACAACGCCGGGCCGGGGGCGATTATCCTGCCCACCTTTGTGTTGGCCTTGCGCCCCACCAGCATTCTTGCCCGACTCACCCGCGCCAGTATGCTGGAGGTGGTTCGCCAGGATTACATTCGCACCGCCTGGGCCAAAGGGCTGGGCCAACGAGTGGTGATCATCCGCCATGCCCTGCGCAACGCGATGCTGCCGGTCGTCACTGTGCTGGGGGATGAACTGGGCAATCTCATCACCGGCAGTATCGTCATCGAGCAGCTATTCGTCATCAATGGCCTGGGCCAGCAATTCGTTCGTAGCGTGCGCGACCTTGATTACAACATCATCATGGGTACGACCATATTTTACGCTTTCATCGTGGTGCTGATCAATCTGGCGGTAGATATACTCTACGCCTTCATTGACCCGCGCATCAGCTATACGAAGGCGAGGGCTTAAACATGGCTAAGGAACAAGACGATATCATCATTCATGACATTGCGGGCGTGCCGGTAACCGACAGTTCGCTTGACCAAACCAACGTACCAGCGCGGCAGGTGGTGCCAATTGCCCCCACTGTAGGCGGTGATGTGGCTGGACCAGCCAACAGCCTTTGGCGCGAGGCATGGCTACGCTTGCGTCGCAACAAGGTGGCAGTGGGCGGCGCGATCGTGATCATACTCTTCATCTTGGTCGCTATCTTCGCCAATGTGATCGCTCCCTACTCCTACGAGCGTCAGTTTACTGTGACCGAGATAAGAGCGATGAATATGTGTCCCGCCGAGGGTCGTTGCACTGCCAAGTTCATGCCTTCATCCTCGACCTTCTGGCTCGGCACCGACAACTTTGGCCGCGACATCTTCAGCCGCGTCATCTATGGCGCGCGCATTTCCCTCACCGTTGGTCTGGTCAGCCAACTGCTCATCATCCTCATCGGTATGCCGATTGGCCTGCTTTCCGGTTATTACGGTAAGTGGATAGACTATCTGCTGATGCGCATCACCGATGTTATGTATGCCTTCCCCACCATCCTGTTCGCCATCGTGGTACTGTCGGTGTTTGGGCAGTCATTCCTCAACGTGCTGCTCGCCATCGGCCTGACCTTCTGGCCGCCAATGGCCCGCCTGGTGCGTAGCCAGGTGCTATCGGTGCGCGAGAAAGAGTACGTGGAAGCCGCCCGCGCCATCGGTACGACTAACCGCAGCATCATCTTGCGCCACATCCTGCCCAACATCCTCAGCCCGGTGATCGTCTCCATCACCTTCGGCATCCCCTTTGCGATTATGACCGAGGCTTTTCTCAGCTTCCTGAACATAGGCACCCCCATCCCCCTGCCAAGTTGGGGTTCGATGGTGGCCGAGGGTAAGGATTACCTCCGCACCGTGCCAACGCTGGTGCTATACCCCGGCATCGCCATCTCGCTGATCCTGTTCGCCTTCAACTTCTTCGGTGACGGCATCCGCGACGCGCTCGATCCACGCACGCGCAAGTAATGTACGAGGCATGAGGCATGAGTAACAACAAAAAGCCTCTCCTCTTGGGGGAGAGGTTTGGTGAAGGGTAATGGTGAAGTGCATCTATGCTTATCGCGAGGGTCACTCCCGACCTTCATCTGCAATCTGTAGCCCCTGGAGCGCAAATGGCTGAACAAGCAGAGCAGGGTGCTGTACCCCTGCTATCGGTGCAGCACCTCAAAACCCAGTTCTTCACCCCCGGCGGCGTGGTCAAGGCGGTGGACGATGTCTCCTTCGACCTGCAAGCGGGCGAGACGCTCGGCATTGTCGGCGAGAGCGGCTGCGGCAAGAGCGTCAC
>QHBQ01000220.1 GCA_003243865.1 Candidatus Chloroheliales bacterium
TCTGCTGCGCAAGCTCAAGGCTGTGGGTGAAGTACTCGATTGCCTTGTCGTACTCGCCCAGGCCGAAGTACACATTGCCGAGGCTGATGAGACTTTGCGCCTGCACCAAGCGGTCGCCAAGCTGCTGCGCAAGCTCAAGGCTGCGAGTGCTGTACTCGATTGCCTTGTCGTACTCGCCCAGGTCATCGTACACAGCGCCGAGGTTTCCTATTACTGCTGCGCGGGAGCCATCTTCCAGTGCAGTTGGGGCGTTGACCAGGCGCTCCAGCATCGTTTGCAAGCGGCTGAACTCGCTCCACCTGTTCAGTAGGGTCTTCAGGCTTATCGGGTCGCCACCGCTCAGGTACTCTAGCGGTGTATTCAGCAGCTCGGCAGCCTGCTGGTACTCGCCTGCAGCGCAGAGCTGGTCGAAGGCATCGAGCAGCGGCTGCACCTCGGCACTGTCCTTTGCAGGCCTAGTGTGCGGGTCGGGGTGGGCAGTGCTGTACTGGCGGCGCAAGCTGGCGGCGGCGGCGCGGTGGTGGGCAGCGGGGTCGGGCAGTTGCTTGTAGGCGTAGTCGCGCACGATGGCGTGGATGGTGTAACGCTCATCGGCGCTGTACTCGAGCAGCGAACGGCGGGTCAGCGCCAGGCCTAGTGCGTCCACGCCGTCAGCGTCCCAGTCCTCGATCGGCAGGGGGCGCAGGGGGGCATCGAGTTCGTGCAGCATCGCGGCCAGCTCTGCGGTGCTCACCGGCTGACGCAGCAGGTCGGGAACATCGTAGACGCTGACGTAGCGCAGCAACGCCTGCTGCCCCGCATCCAGCCCGCGGTACACCTCATCGAGCAGGTTGGCCGCGATCTCACCCTGCCACAGCGTCTTGCTCTGCAACAGCCGCGCCAGCTTGCGCCCATCCGCCACCAGTTGGGCAAGGAAGATGAGGGCGTAGGTGTGACATTCGCACTTGCGGGCGGCCTCGCGCAGTTGCGCGTCGGAGGCGACCACCCCGCGCGCGGTGAGCAAGGCGACTGCTTCATCCTCGCTGAGGCCACCCAGATTGTACCCCGGCAGCAGTTCGCCGCCTGCCCGCACCTGCTGCCTCGTGGTCAACAGCAGCCTGTTGCCCCCCAGCCGCGCCTCGCCCAGCAGGGTTGCCCAGCCGCTAGTCGCGTTGCTATTCTCGTCCAGCACAGTCTCGGCGTTGTTCAGCACGATGAGATACTGTCCGTTCAGGTCGTGCAGCCATTCCAGCAGTTGACGAGCAAAGTCCTCCTCGCTCTTAGCCTGCTCCGAGGGTTGCCGACCCAGCAGCGCACCAAATTGGCGGGCCAAGTCGCTGACTAGCGGCTGCCCTTTCATCTCGAACCAGCAGACCGCCCGATAGTTGCCGCGCAAATTGCGGTCGGCGCAGTACATCGCGGCCAAGGTAGTTTTGCCCACCCCCGCCACGCCGACGATTGCCAGCCGCGCATCTTGCCTGAGCCGGTCGCGCAACTCCTGTAGCTGCACGGTGCGGCCCACCACGCGGCTGACGTCGGGAATTGGGTGTTGCACCACTCGGTTGCGCTCGGCCGCGGCCTGCGCTTGGGCCAGCTGCATGGCAATAATCTGATCGAGCTTGGCATGGGTAATCTGATTGGCAGCGATCAGGGTATCAAATTGAGGCTTGAACCCAGCCAGTACCCGCTCGGCGGTGGCCCGACCGGCATCATCGAGCCGCGCTTGCAACGTGCTAATCTCGCTGAGCATCCCCTCATAGAAGGTAATAAAATCACTGGCTGGTAGCTCTTTGGCTTTAACTGGCAGGTTGAGGCTGTCCACCAGTTGCACCAGATAAGTGGCGAACTGGGGGTCATGTTGCGCTTCATCCTCAATCAGTCGGGCGAACTCCTCGTTGTCGGGCGGACGCTGGTGTTGATCACCCCAGCGGTCGAACAGCGATTGCACTCGCTTGACGATGAAGCTGCTGCCCATGCCGCCCACCAACTGGGCAAGCGCACTGGTGAGTGGGTCAAGCCCGGATGCAGCCACCAGCACCGGCAAGGCTACCGCCCCCATCAGGCTGCCAACGATTATGCCCTTCGATGCGGCTACTACCAGCCTGCCCGGATTGTCGAGGAACTGCCTCAGCCCATCAAGCATCGTCGCCCGCTCCTATCCATCTGTATCTATTGCTATCGCATTCTATCAGCTTTATATCTGGCGGTCAACTGACCGGTTAGATTGGAGTGGGTAACAAGTCATTACGTGACTTACGACGAGCATTGAAGCTGGGCGAGATTCACCCTCACCCAACCCTCTCCCTGCCAGGGAGAGGGCTTTTTGCTGCCCACCGCTTCAGCCGATGATTAACCTTGCCTTAAATCTCATTTCGCTTATACTGGTATGGCATACTCTATGCAAGCAAGCTCGTTGCAGCAAGTTTTATTAGATCATATTTGGAAAGGCTAATCCCATGAAGCGGATAAGGATACAGTCAGTTGCGCTGTTGGCAATCATCTTCCTGCTGGCGGCCTGCGATAGCAGTGTCCCGCCCGCACCCGTGCCGCCAACCGCCACCAGCGGCGTTACTGCCGCCAACCCTAACCCCACGCTAGCGGCTGCCGTGTCCACTGCTACTTCGCCCGCTGCCGACACTCCGACCACCGTGGTAGTCACGCCGACTGCTGCCCCGCCGCAAACGACTGTGACTGATACGGCTAGCCCCCCAACCGCGACCAACACCAGCCAGCCAACTGCGACGGTGCCGTCTGCGCAATCCACTCAGTTGCAGCCGGTGGCTGTGAGCGTGCCGCAGCAGTACAGCGGCTTCGCGGCGGGGAGCAAGATAAACCTGCCGTCCGGCTTCAGCATCAGTGTGCTCGCCGCCGGGCTGCACGCGCCGCGGATGATGGCGCTTGCCCCCAATGGCGACCTGTTCGTTGCCAACATGGGCGCGGGCCAGGTGGTTGCCCTACCTGACCGTAACCAGGATGGCGTGGCCGACAGCGTGGCAGTGTTCGCCGACGGCCTCGATAACCCACACAGCCTCGCCTTCCACAACGGCTACCTCTACGTCGCTACCGACAGCAAGGTGGTGCGCTACCCCTACGCAAATGGCGACCTCAAGGCCAGCGCCGCCGCTGCACTCGTCACCGACGCTATCCCCGTAGGCACCGACCACCACTCCCGTACCATCACCTTCGGCCCCGATGGCAAGCTGTACATAGCGGCGGGTTCGACCTGCAACGTCTGTGAGGAGAGCGATCCGCACTATGCGGCAATTA
>QHBQ01000473.1 GCA_003243865.1 Candidatus Chloroheliales bacterium
CAGTAGCCAAAGCCGTCGCTGCGCCAGCCCGCCGAGATGACCGTGCCTCCGTCGGCGGCGACCAGCGGCGTGCCGGAACTGTTGGCGATGTCCAGGCCGCCGTGGCGATGACCCCACTCCCATGCCCAGAAACCCTGGGTGATGGTGCCATAGGTCGGCCAGATGAAGCTGCCATGCGCCACGCCAGCCCCACTGTTGACCCTTTTCGCCGCAGCAATAACCGCGTTGTTGCTGCTGCTGCTACTGCTGTTACTGCTGGTGCTGTTACTGCTGGTGCTAGTGGGGCGCGCGTTGCTGCGGCTGACAGGCTGCTGACGGCTGCTAATCGTGGGTTTGGGAGTAGCCTTCGCCTTCGCCTTCGGTTGCGGTGTATCGGTGGCGTTGGCATCGGTCGTGTTGGGGGCTGGTGTGTCTGTCGGCTGCGGCGTATCGGTCGGCAGCGGCGTAGGGGTCGGTTCGAGGCCGCCGGGGACCATCACCACCGTGTCGGGGGTAAGCGGCGCACCGGCCTTCAGGTGGTTGGGAGCAAAGTCAACCAGCACCTGGGGGTTGACCCCATAGTAGGTGGCGATGCTGGCGAGCGTATCGCCCGCGCCTACGTTGTGGACAATGCCGTCAATCGGCGGCACGATCAGCTGGTTGTTGCTGCTCAGGGCGTTGCCATCGCCGAGGTCGGGATTCGACAGCAGCAGGGTGCGTACACTCAGGCCGAACTTCTGGGCCACTGCGCCAATCGTCTCGCCGGGGTGAGGCTTGTAAGTGATGATGCGGTCGCGGGCAGGAATGCTGCCGCCGGGAACAATAATCGCGTCGCCGACGTTGAGGGCGTAGGGTGGCTGCAACTGGTTGGGCTTGTAGCTGGTAATTGCCGCTGGCTCGACCTGATAGGTGGCGGCGATGCTCTCCACCGTGTCGCCCGCCTCCACCGTGTGGTACATCCCCTTAATCGGTAGCACCAGCAGGGTGGTGCCGGGGGTGAGGTTGGCGTCGGAGTCAACGATGTGGTTGGCCCACATCAGGGTCGGTTTATCTACCCCGAACCTGGTGGTGAGCGAGGCAAGGGTATCGCCTGGCTGCACGGTGTAGCCCTTGACCCGGTCGGGGAAGCGGGTGACGATCTGGGCACGATTGGCAACATCGGCTTTAGCCGCAGCATCACCATCAAGCGCTGAGTAGCTATTGAAGCTGACGCTAATATCGTTCCCCCCAAAGCTATCGGTGTCAGTGCTTGAGGCCGAGGGAGCGCCTGCGTTGGCTGCCTGCACGGTGAGGCCCTTGAACCCCCCCATCGCCGCAATGCCGAGCAGCAGGATGAGGATGATCGCATGGGTAGCGTAGCGGCTGGCCCAAATGCTGGCCTGCTGCTTTGCTGCACGGGTCTGGGCGTGGCTGTGATGGCTAGGGGTGCTGACGAGTAGGGATAGCTGATGGCGCACGTTATCTAGCGCCTGGCGGTCGAGCCATGCAAGGAACATCCGGCCCGGCCCGACGCGCGATTTACGCGGGGTGAGCGGGGGGGTGTTTGGCTTATCTGATGACTGCGGGGGACTGATACGTAGTACAGTATAGAGGGCTTGTTCCGCTTCATTCGCAGCGTCAGCGATGCGTGCGCGGCGCTCCTGAGTGCGCGTACTCTCCAGCCTCCGGCGCAGCTCGATGGCGCTACGCAACGCAGGCTTGCGAATATTCGATTCTCTCAAAGCTGATGACTCCTTACGTAAGGCCTAACTCACCCACGACTTATCTTGCTAACTCACAGCCCAACCCGCTTCCGCCAGAGGAAGGTGGTTGCCATCTATGTAGATACTACGGCACAGGCTGTGTTGCGCGGAGGGAGGCCATTCCCTTTGCACATTTGGCTGCTACGCCGCAGATATTACACCATCATCCGCCATTTGTCAAGGATGACAACAATATACCAAAATGATACAATAAGACGAAGATACAACCTGCAAGCGGCCCGTTCGTTATAGCATAAGAGAAGGCGACATCAGTTAGGCGATGTTAGCAATGTGATTTGTAGGGGCGTGATCGGTCGCGCCAATGCCGAGGAGATTATCAGTGAACAAACCAGGGAAGCACCTACTTCTGTTGACCAGTCTGCTGCTATGCTTGCTGCTCGCGGCCTGCGACGGCGGACCAACCCCGCTACCGAACACGCCTGCGCCCGCCACCGCGACCAGCGGCAGCGCGGCAAATCCACCGACCGCGACCGAGATGGCGATGCCGCCCACTGCGACGGCGATAGCGATGGATCTACCAACCGTCACCCCTGTACCCGACCCCACTAGCGCAACAGGTACAGTCGAGCCGCCGACCGACACCCCATTGCCCGCCGCGCCGACCGACACCGTCGTACCGCAGCAGCCCACCCCTGACATTGGCACGCCGACCGGCGGCAACCAAAGCGGCCTTAGCGTCGCCGAGGTGGAGCAAGGGGCGAAGACTGGCCGATATTTCATCTATGATGTCAGCGCCGGTGATACTCTGGCGAACGTGAGCAAGGCATTCGCCCTCGATGTCAACACCCTGGCGCAACTGAACAAGCTCGACCCCAACGCGCCGCTGACCCCCGGTCGCACCCTGCTGGTGCGGGCCTCGCTGGCGGGCGATTTTAGCTTCATGCCGCGCGACTCGATTATCGCGGCGGTAAGCGGCGGCAATCTGCCGCGCGTGCTCGCCCCTGGCCCCGACACCTTGCAGCGCTACAACTTCCGCATCGCCCTGCATCGGGTCAAGCTGGCGATGCCCGCCAGCGGCGCGACCGACCCTGGCTACATCCTGACCTTCTACACGGTGAAGGACTCTATCGTCGGCGGGCGCGGCGATGAGGATGTGAGCATCATTGACCCCGCCTTCGTGGTTGCGGGCGGCTCGCTGGTCAGCCAGGTCAGCACTAACAATGGAGTGGACTCTTACTCCACCACCGCGAGCGGGGTTGCCGAACTGGTGAAGACCTATCGTGGCGCCCGCAGTAACGCCCACGACCTCTACAACCAACTGGTGGCCGAGCAAAGTGGCACAGGGGGGGTAACGCCGCCATCAACCGCCACGCCCGCCCCTAGCGGTCAGCAGACGAGCCTGAGTGTCTCCCAGGTGGAGCAACAGGCGAAGAGCGGGCGTTATTTCATCTACGATGTGAGCGCAGGCGATACTCTGACGAACATAGCAACCGCGTTCGGCATGGATGCCACCCAGCTTGCCCAGCTAAACAAGCTCAACACCAATGCGCCGCTGAACGCAGGCCGCACCCTGCTGGTGCAGACCATATCGGC
>QHBQ01000054.1 GCA_003243865.1 Candidatus Chloroheliales bacterium
CCCGCGCGGTTCCCTACTACCAGCAGGCCGCCCGTCGCGCCGTCGCCGTCTACGCCATGGCAGAGGCGCTGGCCGCCTGCTCCCGCGCCATCGAACTCGCCACCGACGCTCGCCTCCGCTTCGACAGCCTGGCCCTACGTGCCGACATCCACCACCAACTGGGCAAACGCGAGGCTGAGCAGAGCGACCTTGAGCAAATGACGAACATCGCTGATGACCTGGCTGATGATGTGCTGGTCTGCCAAGTGCTGACCCGTGAGATAAGACTACAGAGCGTCCTCGGCAACCGCGAGGCTGAAGCAACGCTAATTGCCAGGCTGATAGACCTAGCGAAAGCTGCGGATAATCACCGCTACCTTGCGGCAGCGCTTCTGGCCCGCGCTACTTACCATTTTCACCTCAGCCAGTATCCACTTGCTGAGGCGGATGCCAACGCGGCGCTCAAGCTGTATCAAGAGTTGGGCGATCGGGATGCCCGGGTAGAGTGCTACTGCCTGCTGGCCCATTGCGCAGTGCATCAGGATCGGTACAGTGACACCCATCGCCTGCTTGAGCAGGCCAGTGCGATCGCCACCAGCGATAATCGCCAACTGCTGGCTAAGATGCTGAAGCCAGCAATTGCCTCGGCCATGCTAGAGCAGAAACACCACACCGCACACCAGCTGGCGCGGCAACTGCTTGATATTTGCCTCGCTACCCATGACCTCGAGGCGGAGGCAGACGCGCATGGGCAACTTGCCAGCGCAGCAGGCTACCTTCAGCACACCGAAGAGGCATTCACCCACTTTGAACTGGCGAGGAGTATCTTTGCCACCCTGGGCAAGCGTCAGGGCGAGGCGGCGGTGCTGGGCAATATGGGAACGCTGATGCACAATCTCCACCGCTATGCTGAAGCGATCGCCGCATACCGCAAGGCGATGGCAATCTACAAGTCGCTGAAGCATACTCGTGGGCAAGTCATCGGCGCCCTGAACATTGCTAACTCCGCGATGGAGCTTGGCGACTACGCAACGGCCAAAACGAGTGTGAAACACGGACTGAAGCTGGCAAAGACAATTCATATGCCGCTGTTTTTCGCCCATCTTCTCTCCGTGCTGGGCATTGCCGAGATGCGCCAGGGTGAACTGGCCGCCGCCATCCAGCATCTAGAAGCCAGCCACGCCACCCTTTCCGCAATGACACAATACAGCATGGGACAGGAACACAATATCTGTCAGTTGGTGCTTGCTTACCTAAAGACGGATAACCTAGACCTTGCCCGGCAGCGGAGCGAGGAAGGGCTGGCTCTCTACCAGACCTATGCCGACAGCCTGGTCGAACCACACCATGTCTGGTGGATGGCGGCCCTGGTGCAGCGCAAATCCGGTAACCAGGCGTTGGCGCAGCAGTATCTATCAGAATCCTATGCTATTCTAGAAAAAAGGCTGGCCGCCGCCACCGATGAGGAGTGGCGAAATACTGAACTCGATTACATCTTCAACGGCGACATCCTTGCCGCCTACGAGCGCGGCGAGTGGCCCGATTATGCCGCGCCCGCCGCATGATTGCAGATTGTAGATTGTAGATGGGTTGATTGCCCACGATGGGCATTTCTGCGCTTCGAGATTCTCTCTCACCTAACCTCTCCCGCTGGGCTAATCCTTACCCATAAGGTATGGTGGCAAGAACGTAGTCAAGTCGAAGGGTTCCGGGGGCTGGGGGCGCAGCCCCGTAGCTGCCCTATTTTAATGCTCATCGTAAGCCGTCTTAGCCACACCCGCAACGAGGGATGGCAAGGATAAACCCTTCGATAAGCATTAGTGCGCTGCACCGACGGGGCTACGCCCCCAGCCCCCGGAGCTGGTCAAGCCGCCTACCATCTTGCACCATCCTGCCATTACGATACTTGTGGGTAAGGATTAGCCCGCTGGGAGAGGCTTTTTGCCGCCCCGTTCATCCGCTTATCCGCTGAACCTAATCCGCTGGCTAGCCTTCCCCACTCATGCCTCATGCCTAAAGCGTCTCTTCATCCACATAGGATGATTATCGGATGCTGCCCGTTTACAATTGCCGCAGAGTGATGGAGCGAGGACGTATGAAAGGGCAGGGGCAGGATGACACGAGTTCAGCATCTGTTCATCGTTCGTATCTGGCACGAACTTGACCAGGAAGGGCGAGCCGCCCAGTGGCGCGGCTCGATCGAACACGTGCCATCCGGCCAACGCTACTACTTCACCTCGCTCCGTGACCTTTGCGAGTTTATCAGCAGCAACCTTCAGTTACCCAAAGAAAGGAACAGAAATGAAACTCAACCGTATCACCTCCCTCATCGCGTTCACGCTTGCCATGCTTGTCGTGTTCGCCCAGTTTATCGGCAGTGTCCAGGCCGCGCCGCCCAGCCAGATCAGCGGCGTCAGCGCCCAGCTTGCCCCCGGCGTCAGCCAGACCAGCGCCAGCAAGCCAGGCAGCCCCGCCGATCAGACCCCCTATCACCTCACCGTGCAGGGTCGGCTTACCGACCCCAGCGGCAACCCGATCACCGTCGCCACCAACGTTACCTTTAAGCTGTACAGCGTCCCCAGCGGCGGCTCGCCACTCTACACCGAGGGGCCGGTCAGTGTCACCCCCAGCAGCAACGGCCTGTTCACCTACCTGCTCGGCAGCAATACGACCTGGACCTCGGTTACCACCCAGTTGTTCGCTAACAAGGTTTACCTGGGCATCACCGTAGCCACTGATGCGGAGATGACCCCTCGCTTCGAGATGACTGGCTCACCCTACGCCTACAGCCTCGCGCCGGGCGCAATGATCGCGGGTGCTACCACCGGCAATAGCCCTGACCCAGCCCTGCTGAACGTGATCGCAACTGGCGGCAGCGCTAACAACGCCGTGGCTGGCTCCTTCCAAAACACCAATGGCGGCACGGGTAGTCGCACCGGCCTTTCCGTCGGCGTGGGCGGTATCGGCACCGGCGGCACCAGCTCCAGCACCGCTGGCGGTTTCATCAACTCCGGTGGCGGCAGCGGCACTGGTGGTCAGTTTGGCATCCAGTCTACTCTGCAAGGGACAGTCGCTGGGGCGGGCTACGGTGGCTTCTTCCAGAATCTCACCTTCAATACCACCTCCACCCAGTATGGCCTGTTCGCGCTTACCTACAGCGGCAGCGGCATACACGCCATCAGCGACAGCAGCACCAACTCGCAGCAGAGTGCCGGTGTCGTCGGTGTCAGCCTCGCCACAAGTGGCCTGCCTGGGGTGGGCGGCGTGTTCACCGGCAGCCTCGGCGTGGTTGGTTATGCCAACAACGACACCGCCACCCGCTCTAGCTACAGCGATGGCATCACCGGCCTGACCTCGGCGGCTGGTGGCAGTGGCGTCTTTGGGCACGGTACCGGCAGTGGTGGCGAGGGCGTGTGGGGTACCGCCTACCTCGGCGCCAGCAGCAGCTTCGGCGGTTTCTTCGACAGCTACACCCAGGCCGCCGCCAACACCGCTATCTACGCCCGCGGCTCCGGCCACTCCACCGGCGGCTGGTTCTCGCCCAACGGCTTCGGCCTGATGGTCCAGTATGACGGCAACGCCGACTTGCACCCCGGCGATGTAATTGCCCTCGACGGCAACAATGCGATGGTGGAAGGCAGCCAGGTTCTCGGCGTGGTTAAGGCCGATGCCAGCAACGCTGATGCCGCCATCGGTATCGCCCAGTATCGCTACCAGGTCTATCCCGCTGCCGACAAGACCAACCCGATGAGCCACGACGCCATCCAGGTGGACGACAAGGCCACCACCATCAAATCGGGCGACCTGCTTCAGATTATCATCGCTGGGCAGGCGCAGGTCAGGGTCAGCGGTAGCGTGAAGGTGGGTGACCGCCTGGCGATCGCCGCCGACGGCAGCATCAGCGCGGCGAAGGACAGTGCCAACCCCATCGGCAAGGTGGCAGGCAAGCCAGATGCCAATGGCCTCGTCACCGTCGTCGTCAACTTCAAGTAGCCGCTTCGCGCTCAGAAAGGAGCTTGACGATGAATCGCTCATCCATACCACGAAAGCCGCTGCGCGCCAGCCTGCTGGGTATCTTCTCCACCCTGCTGCTCGTTACCACCACCCTGGCTGCCAGTTCCGCCAACTATGCCATCTTCTGGAGCCAGCTTGGCGCCAGCGGTGGCGAGGGCCGCACCTCCGCCAACTATCGGCTGGATAGCACTATCGGCCTACCCGTCAATGGGGTCGGCACCAGCGCAAACTATGTCGCTCGCCTCGGCTACGTGCCAGTCCAGGGTGCGATCCTGACCTCCACCCCGACTGAGACGCCCGGCGGCCCCACCGACACGCCCAGGCCGACCAACACGCCGGTGCCAACCCACACTCCTGGTGGCCCGACCGATACGCCGACCATTACGCCAGCACCGACCGACACGCCGGGCGGCCCCACCAACACGCCTGGGCTGCCGACCGATACGCCTGTGCCTCCGACTAGCACACCGCAGCCTTCGGCCACGCCTACCGATTGCCCCAACCC
>QHBQ01000217.1 GCA_003243865.1 Candidatus Chloroheliales bacterium
GACTTCCTGGGCCGCGACCGCATCGTGACTCAGCAGCTTGAGCGTATCGGCGCGAACGTGCTGCGCAATCGTAATGTGGCAATCGAGCGCGGCGGGCAGCGCATCTGGGTAGCGGGTGTAGATGACCTGCGTTCGCGCACCGCCCATCTAGGGCAGGCGCTGGCGGCCATCCCTGCCGACGAGGTGAAAATCCTGCTCGCCCACAATCCCGACTTCGCCGCCCGCGCGGCGCGCATCGAGCCGGGCATTGACCTGATGCTGGCCGCGCACACGCATGGCGGACAGGTGAAGCTGCCCATCTTCGGCCCGCCCGCCCTACCCCATAACCATAAGGAGTGGCTGGCCGGTCTCTACCGCGTGAATGGGATGTGGCTATATATCAATCGCGGCATCGGCATGAGCAGTATCGCCCACCGCCTCAACGCCAGGCCGGAGGTGAGTGTGCTTATACTGCGTTCAGGCATGAGGCATGAGGCATGAGCGTGGTTAATCGTAGGGGCGCACGTCAATGCGCCCAACCTGAAAGGAGAAGTACCAATGAGCGATGAGGCTGAAACGAAGAAACAGGGGGTTGCCGGAGTTTTCTCGCGATCAGCGGCTACCTACGACCAGGTGGGGCCGCGCTTCTTCACCCACTTCGGGCAGCGGCTGGTGGAGTTGGCCGCGCTACGCCCTGGAGCGAGGGTGCTGGATGTGGCTGCGGGACGGGGCGCAAGCCTGTTCCCGGCCGCCGCGCAGGTGGGGCCGACCGGCGAGGTAATCGGCATTGACCTGGCTGCTGGCATGGTAGAGGAAGCCAGCCGCGAGATTGCTGCGCGCAGGGTGAAGAACGCATAGATGCTACAAATGGATGCCGAGCAGTTGGACTTTCCCGATGCCAGCTTCGATTACGTGCTGTGCGGCTTCGCGCTGTTCTTCTTCCCCAACCTTGAGCGGGCGATGGCCGAGTTCCATCGGGTACTAAAGCCGGGTGGGCGACTGGTTGCCAGCACCTGGGGCGAGGACGATGAGCGCTGGCGCTGGTTGGATCAGCTAAGGCCAGCCAACCAGCCACAAGATCAACCCAGCGTGAGTGGCCCAGCCTTTAACAAGCCGGAGGGGATGCTGGCGATAATGCAGGCAGCGGGGTTCGTCAATACCGAGGTGATCGGTGAGGCAATAGACGTTACCTACCCCAACGAAGATGAATGGTGGGCAACGCAGTGGTCGCACGGGGCGCGGGCGATACTGGAGCGGCTACCAGAGTCCGCGTTGGCCCAGGGCAAAGCGTTCGTACACCAGAAGTTCGCCGAGATGATGCAGCCTGACGGAGTGCATTAACGCCTCCACGTGCTGTTCACCCTGGCGGAAAAAGCGTAGATAGTCTCCGCCGGGCAACACCCACCCCCAGCCCCTCGCGGTGGGAGGGGAAACAATCTGCCGCTCCAACTTTCAACTTGCAACTTTTAATGCCAATTCGGGAACTTGACTCCGGGGCGGGGTCAAGACTCCAGCAGGTCAGCGGCTGGCACAACCGCGAGCAGCGCCTGCAGGAGTGCGTCAGTGTCCTCCGCGCGGCCCACGCTGATGCAGAGGTAATCCGACAGGGTGGGCAGATACCTGACGAACACGCCACGCTGCTCCAAGGCGACTTTAAGCTGATAGGCGTCGCCGCGCGTCACCTTGCAGAGCAGCGATGGCCCTTGCGAAAGGCAGGGCTGCAGGAAGTTGAACTTGCGCAGGCGACGGTAGAGCCGCCCGCGCTCTAGCCGCAATCGCTTGACGCTGTACATCACCTCGGCGAGGCCGTCGAGCGTAGCGGCGACCGCGAGGGTGGCAGCCACGCTGAGGTTGTGGCCGGGGCGGAGCTTGAGCAGGTGGCGCACCAGTTCGCGGGGGAAGATACCATAGCTGACCGCCAGGCCGGATAGTCCCGCCCACGCCCCAAAGCTGCGTAGCACTACCAGGTTGCTGAACTCGGCGGTGAGCGGGGCGAGGCTCTGCGCGGCGAACTCGAACCAGGTTTCGTCCACTACCAGCAGCACACCGCTTTGCAGCAGTCGCACCGCAGTGGCAGGGTCGAGGGTTGTGCCGCCCGGATCGCTGGGCGAGGCGACGATGAGCAGGCGAGTGCGCGGGCTAATCGCCGCCAGCACCGCATCGGCATCGAGGGCGAATCGCTCGTTACGCGGCACGCTGATTACTTCGACTCCGGCCAGAGCAGTAACGTCGGGAGCCGGTTCGCTGCCTGGCGGACAGACGATCAGGGCATCGCCGGGGGCGCACACGGCGCGGATGAGCACGCCGAGCAGTTCGTCGCCGCTACCGACCAGGATGCGTTCGCGGGAGTAACCGCAGTAGCGCTCCAGCAGGGTGCGCAGTTCGCGCTGCAAGGGGTCGGGCTGGTGGTGGTAGCCATCAAAGGTGGCTAGCGCCTCCTGCACCCGCAGCGAACAGCCATAGGGGTTCTCATTGGCGTCGAGGCGCGCCACCTGCTCGGCGGCGAGTCCGTAGCGGGCAGCGGTCAACTCGATCGACGCGGGGTTGGCGAAATCGTCAAGCGCGGCAAGGTCCGGGCGGATAATTTGGTTGCCGGTTGTCGTATCCACAATATCCCTCACCCCAAATCTCCCATCTGGGAAGGGGTTTTGCCACTCATGGCTCATAGCTCATGGCTGCAGTTGGCGTGTAGGAGGCGCAGAGCATCCCGAAGTAGGTCGGCGCTTGATAGCTGAGGAACTCGCCGCGCATCGGCACGATGCGGGTCGCACCGTAGAGCGAAAGTATCTGCCATAGGCCGTCCGGCTTGGCGTGGGCAAGGAAGTCGCGGTCTTGCTCATAATCTAGCAGGCGGCGCAGATCGTCGGCCTCAACCGCCGCGACGATCTGCTGGTCAAACTCGGCGCTGGCGGGGTCGTAGCCATAAGGGCCGTCGGCGTTATGGGCATGACCCAAATCGGAACTGGCGATCAGGGCGATGCGCTGGTCGCTGGCGGTGGCAACCTCGGCGAGCGCCTCGCCGAAGCGCACCAGGCTCTCGAATGGCAGGGTGCGCGACGGGCAGACCAGCATAATGCGCGGCGGCTGCTCCCAACGCGCGCCCATGAACCAGAGCGGGATGAGCGCGCCCCAATCCATGATGAAGGAGCAGCCCGGCCCGCTGCTTGCGCCGTAGCCAGCGGCGGCACACGGCACGAACAACTCGTGGGCGCGGTGGATCAGGGCGCGGGTGAGCGCGGTATCTACCTCCATGTCCACCGCCACCCGCTGCTCACCCTCCTCCAGCATCCCATCGGCCCGCTCAGTGACCGCCAGGCACATTTCATCCTCGACCCTGACCCCATGCGGGGTGATTACCACGATGGTATCAGGCGCGGCGGCCTGCATCCGGCGGCCTAGCTCCCGCATCGCCGCGCGGGTAGGCGCAAACGGCTCAAGCAGGTCGCCCGCCAGTTCCTCGATGATCGCGCCGCCGTGCGGGGCGATGCAGG
>QHBQ01000382.1 GCA_003243865.1 Candidatus Chloroheliales bacterium
CCACTTCCTGAATTAGCGCCCCACTCTGCACCTTCAGGTTGTAATAAGCGGCCAGTTCAGGGGTTAGCTCCTGATACTGGATGCCCAGGTAGGGGTAGGCGACAAAGCCGTTCTTGATCATCTGATTGGCAAGCGCAATGGCGGTGTTGATCGGCACGGCAAAGCCGAGACCCTCGACTGCGCCGCCCCAGCCGCCGCGCACCACCAGGGTGTTGATGCCGATGACCTCGCCATAGAGGTTAGCGAGTGGGCCGCCGCTGTTGCCCTGATTGATGGCCGCGTCGGTCTGAACCAGCGGCGCGTTGAGACCCTCGAAGCGGCGGTTGACCGCGCTGACCACCCCTGCGGTAACGGTATTGCGGTAGCTGCCCAGCGTGCTGCCGATGGCGATGACCGGCTGGCCGGGCAGTAGCTTGTTACTATCGCCCAGGGTCGCCACCGCTGGCACCACCGCGTCAATCTTGATCACCGCCACATCGCTGTAGCGATCCGTGCCGATCAGGGTCGCGGCCATCCGGCGGCTGCCACTGGCAAAGATGACGTCGAGCTTCTCCTGGCGCGAGACGACATGGGCGTTGGTTAGGATATAGCCCGCCTCGTCTATGATCACCCCGCTGCCCACCCCGCCGCCTCGCCCATTGCGACTGCTGATTACCGTCACCACCGCCGGGCCGAGCTTCTGCACTGCGCTAACTGCGTCGACCTGCCGCCCATCTATAAACTCTGCCATTTTTATTGTATCTCCTTGTATAAACCGAGGTTCTATGTATGATTTTAGTATCTATTGTTTCCGCCCTAGCAGCATAGGGATGCTGCGCTGCTGCGGTAGCAACATTCTAGCACAGAAGCAATTAGCTGTCAGCCAAATTTGCATTATAGTTGCGTTAGACCTGCGTCCGCCGCTCCTCGAAACAAAGATATGCCAGAGGCGCGTGGTAAACCGCAGCCACGCGCCTCTAAGTGGTTATCCCAGTTTTGGATTACTTGTTGGTCTGGTTGTCGTTGATGCCGAAGAGTCCATCAACCCGGTCCTCGACGTTGTCCAGCGTGCTGCCTTCCTGCATCGCCGAGGTCGCGCCAGGCACGTGCTGGGTGATAAAGTCCTTGATGACATTAACCGAGCTAGCCGCCTGGGTCTGGCTCAGGCCAGCATTATGTACCAGTTCCTGATGCAGGCCGCCCTGGCTGCCGGAGAAGAGGCCGCCAAGTGCGCCTTCGATGCCACCTGGCATGCCACCCCCGCTTTGCATCACTGGTGTGTTGCTGGTCGGAGCGGTGCTAGCACCGCTGGCGGTCGAGCCGCCGAACATCCCCTCGATGTTGCCGAGCATCCCGCCACCTTGCGCCGCTGGCGTGCTGCCGGTTGGTGCCCCACCGGTGCCGCTGGTCGTTCCGCCGCCGAGCATACCTAGGTAAGGGGCGAGGGCTGGGACATGAGAGCGGATGAAGTTAAGAGCAACATTGTGGACTTGGTGCGCCTGGGTCTGGGTTAGGTGCGCCTGCTGCATCAGCCGTTGGATTAGTTCTTGCATATGGGTTATCCTTTCTCTTGCGGTATTTGTACTGCGAACCGCTGAGTAGAATAAGCAGGAAACGGGCCAACAGGGGCATGCGATAGGCCAGGCTATCAGCGGTGGGCGGGCTACTGGCCTAGCGGGTTCTGGAAACCAGAGGCAAACAGATCGTACTTTGCGACCGTGGCTCCTTTGTTTCCGTATGGATTGCCAGAGCCGAGATTGGCCTCAAACTGGAGGGTGCCATGCGCTTTGAAACCACCCTGCGCGGCGGCATTCTGCAAGGATGTGCCACTGGTCACTTCCACCAGCTTGCCACTGGCATCGTAGCCCATCACGTTCACCGTCCAGAGGATGGCATTCTTGTCGCTGTCGTTCTTGATTTCGCCAGTTATCTTCTGGCTCTTGGGCATATTGCCAGCTCCCAGCTTGTCGTTGACGAGGCTGATTTTGGCGGGCTGGAGCGTATCACCGGGATTGACCACCTGGGCGGTGAATTTGTAGCTGGGCTTGCCTATTAGCTGGTCGTACTGAAGGTTGAAGCCCGCACTGCTGCCGGGGGGGAGGATGACCCGAGTCAGGTCAGTCTCGGGGGCTTTGTCTTGAGGTATCGTGTTGCCGCTATCATCTACCAGGGTGGGCTGAATGTCCTTCAGGGTGGCACTGCCGTTATTCTTGACCACGCCGATGTAGTAGTAAAGGCCGAGCGGAGAGGTATAACTGGCGGTAGTGACGATTTGCAGGTCGGCTGGGTTGAAGGCGGAGTTGCCGGAGCTACCCGCACCGGGATTGTTGCTGCCGCTGCTCCCACTGCTGGCGGTGGTGGGCTGGTTGGCCTGGCCACCGCTCGTGCCGCTGGTAGGCTGGTTTGATTGACTGGCGGAGTTGTCCCCGCCGCAACCAGCCAGCAAGGCAGCAAACAGGAGAGTGAGGAGGAGGGTGGGTAGGGTCTTTAGCGTCTTCAAGTTGGACTCCTTTCTGAACTGAGTGAGGAATTTTAGCAAATGGGCAGGGCGACTGCAGATTAGCAGCCATGCCCAATCGTAGGGTCAGGCCCTAGGACCCGTAGTGGATGTAGCCCCCGATGGTCGCACCGAGGGCGGCTTCCTGGGTCGCCTCGGGCAAGGTGGGGTGGGTGTGGATGGTGTGGGCAAGCTCGATTGCCTTGACCTTCATCTGCACCGCCAGCGCGCCCTCGGCGATCAGGTCGGAGGCGTGCGGCCCCATTACTGCCATGCCCAGGATAGTGCCGTCGCCTGGGTCGGAGACGATCTTGACCAGGCCGTTGGTATCGCCCATGCTCTGGGCGCGGCCGAGCGCGGAAAAGGGGAACTTGCCCACCTTCACCGCCCGCTTCTGCTCCTTTGCCTGCGACTCGCTAAGGCCGACGCTGCCGATCTCTGGCAGGGTGAAGATGCAGTCGGGAACCGCCGTGTAGTCGGCTTCACGCTCGTGGCCGAGGATGTTGTCAATCGCCACTTCGCCCTCGTAGCTGGCAACGTGGGCAAGCATCGCGCCGCCGATCAGGTCGCCAATAGCGTAGACGCCGGGGATGTTGGTCTGCATTCGGCCATTGACCTTAACCGCTCGGTTCTCCACTTCGAGGCCGAGGTCGCGCCCACCGGTGGCATCCACGTTGGGGATGCGTCCACCCGCAATAAGCACGAGTTCGCTGCCAAATACCTGCTCGCCATCCTTGGTCTGCACCACGGTTTCCAGACCACCATTGGCTTCGCGGATCTGCTGCACCTTGCTGTCGGCGTAGATTCCGACCCCCTGGCCCTTGATGATGGTCTGGAAGCGGCGCACGATCTCGTCGTCGGTGTTGCGCAGGATGCGTGGCAGGATTTCGACTACATTGACCTTGACACCGTAGGCGCTATAGATGCTGGCGAACTCCATGCCGATGACTCCGCCGCCGATGATGGTCATGCTGGCTGGCAACTCGGTGAGGCTGACCGCATCATCACTGTTGATTACGCCGGGCATATCTGCGCCAGGGATGGGGATGT
>QHBQ01000036.1 GCA_003243865.1 Candidatus Chloroheliales bacterium
GGCTGCGCCCTGAAGGAGAGCAGAACCAGCTATGATACAGGTGCAAGACCTGACCAAATACTATGGCCCCTATCGCGCGGTGAGCGACATCAGCTTCACCGTCAACGACGGCGAGATTGTCGGTTTCCTGGGGCCGAACGGCGCGGGCAAGACCACCACCATGCGCATCACCACCGGCTACATCCCGCCCACCTTTGGCACGGTCACGGTGGACAACTTCGATGTAACCAAGGACTCGATGCAGGTGCGGCGGCGCATTGGCTACCTGCCCGAGACGGTGCCGCTCTATACCGACATGACCCCGCGCGAGTACCTCAACTACATGGGCAAGCTGCGCGGGATGAGGGATGGCCGCCTGCGCGAGGCCCGCATTGAAGATGTGATGGAAGTGACCGGCGTTACCAGCGTCGCCAGCAGGCTAATCGGCAAGCTGTCGCGCGGCTTCCGCCAGCGGGTCGGCATTGCCCAGGCGATGCTGCACAACCCTGACGTACTCATCCTCGACGAGCCGACCGTCGGTCTCGACCCGCGCCAGATTATCGAGGTGCGCGAGTTGATCCGCGAGTTGGGCAAGAGCCACACCATCATCCTCAGCACCCACATCCTGCCGGAAGTGAGCATGCTGTGCGACCGCGTCATCATCATCAATCGCGGGCGCATCGCGGTGGACGATACCCTCGCCAACCTCGAGCAGCAGATGGCAAGCAACGATGTGCTCGAAGTGGCGCTGCGGGCTTCCGCCACCGAGGCCCAGGCAGTGCTTGCGGGCGTGGCCGGGGTGCAGGCGGTCGAGCCGCTGCCGCCCGATGTCGGCGATGGCGAAGGTGTAACCCGCTTCCGCGTCAGCGGCCTGCCCGACAGCGACCTGCGCGCGCCCCTGGCCCACACGGTCATCGCGGGCGGCTACGACCTGCTCGAACTGAAGTCGCAGCGGCTGACTCTGGAAGACATCTTCGTCAACATCACCACCCGCGACGACGAGGAGGCCGGGGACGCCGACACCGTTGCCGCCGAGGCACTCGAGGCCGAGGAGGGGATAGACGAACTCAACCCCGTGCCTGACGACGAAGCCACCGCGACCATCGTTGACGAGACCGATGAGGCGTACGAGGCCGACGAGGACGTGCCGACTACCGGGAAGGGGGGACGCAAGTGAGCGACACCTTTACGGTTATGAGCAAGGAGCTACGCAGCTACTTCACCTCGCCGGTCGCCTGGGTGCTGACCGCCGCCTTCCTGGTGCTGAATAGCATCTTCTTCGTCGGGCAGGCGCTCGGTAGCCAGACCGCGACTATGGACGGAATGTTCCGCACCCTGCCGGTGCTGATGCTGCTGCTGGGGCCGATACTCTCGATGCGCCTGCTGGCCGAGGAGCAACGTAGCGGCACGCTTGAACTGCTGCTCACCTCGCCGGTCAGTGATGCGGCAGTGGTGATTGGTAAGTACCTGGCGGTGCTGGGTCTGTACATCGTGATGCTGCTGTTCACCCTGTTCTACGCCCTGCTGCTGCAATTCTACGCTGGTGCGCAGGGCGGGCCTCTCTGGGGGCCAATCCTCAGCGGTTACTTCGGCGCGCTGCTGCTGGGTGGCGCGTTCCTCGCCATCGGCGTGTTCACCTCGTCACTAACCGACAACCCGGCGGTTGGTGCGTTCATCGCGGTGGCAATTACCCTGGCCCTCTGGCTGGCGGGCAACTTCCAGAGCGTGTTCCAGGGCGCATTTGGCGACTTCCTCAACCAGATCGCTATCACCGACCGCTACTACAATAACCTGACCGTCGGGGTCGTTGCCCTCAAGGATGTAATCTATTATCTCAGCCTGATGGTCATATTCCTGTTCATGGCTATTCAGTCGCTGGGCAGCAGGAGGTGGCGCTAAATGGCAACCGACCCTAACCAACCCACCGACACGCCAACCACGGAGCCGAAGCAGATCGTGACCACCACCCCGCCCCCGCCGCGTCCGTCCCAGGGCTTCACCCTGCTGGCGCTGCTCGGCGTGCTGGGCTTGCTGCTCGTCTTCCTCGCGCTCGGCTACTGGATTATCACCCAGGACTTCGGCCTGACCCCCCGCCTGCTGCTGGGCGCGGCGGGCGTCTGCCTGGCACTCTTCTTCTGGTTCAACCCCGGCAGCATCGGCAGCGTCTTCAGCCTCAAGGGGGTGCGCTACGGCGGCAACACCCTGGTCATCGTCGCCGCCCTGATCGGCATCGTCATCGTCGTCAACCTGCTGGCGGGCCGTTATGTGCTGGCCCAGGCCGACCTTACCACTAATCAGCAGTACACCCTCTCCGACCAGAGCGCCCAGATTGTGCAGAGCTTGACCCAGGATGTCAGCGTCCACGCCTTCTTCACCAGCCAGGACCCCAACCGCCAGCAGGCCGAGACGCTGCTGCGCCAGTACAAGGCGCTCAGTCCCCACTTCAGCTATCAGTTCGTGGACTATCGCCAGGACCCCGTCACTGCCCGTAACTACCAGATCGCCCAGGCGGAGACCACTGTGTTCGAGCTTGACCCCCAGCATCGCCAGTCAACCACCAGCGTGAGCGAGGCCGACTTTACCGGCACGCTGCTCAAGCTGCTCAACCCCATCGCCCACACCGTCTACTTCCTAACTGGACATGGCGAACACAGCATTGTCGCCACCGGCAACACAACCACCGACCAGAACTCCTACTCAACCGTCAGCGGCAGCCTGGTGCGCGAACGCTACCAGACCCAGACCCTCGACCTGAGCAAGGTGGGTAGCATCGCGATCAGCGGCACGACCACGCTGGTTATTGCTGGCCCACAGAAGCCGCTGGCCGATGCAGAAATAGCCAAGATCAATCAGTTCCTCGCCGCAGGGGGGCGGCTGATGATACTTGCTGACCCGCCGTTCCAGAACCCCAGCCTGGCGGACGGTAACGCGACCATCGCCGCGCTGAACAAGCTGCTCGCTCCCTACGGCGCCAGCCTGGGCAATGGGGTCATCCTTGACCAGGCCTCCAGTCAGGCTGGCTCCGACCCCTCGGTGCTGCTCGTCAATCAGTATCAGAATAGCACGATCACCCAGAAGTTCAACGGCTTCAATGCCCTGTTCTTCGTTGCCGATGCGGTCTACAGCGACAAGCCGGTTGTTACCGACACCAACACTACGCGCACCCCGTTGCTGCTGTCCAGCGCCAGCAGCGCGCTCTACTCTGCGCTCAACGCCGCTGGCACTGCGCTCGACCCCAGCAAGAGCGTGCCTGGCCCCTTCAATCTGGGGGTCAGCCTGAATTACGGTACCGCAGGCAGCGCCGACGTTACGCCCGGCCACAAGCACACTCGCATCGTCGTCTTCGGCGACGCCGACTTTGTTGCCGATGCTGTGCTCAACCCGCAGTACGTCAACAGCGACCTCTTCCTTAACTCGGTGGATTGGCTGAATCAGGCCGACCAACTGAGCGGCATTCGGGCCAAAACTGCTGATACCCGCGCGCTCACCCTGCGACAAACCGATGCCAACGTCATCTTCTAT
>QHBQ01000493.1 GCA_003243865.1 Candidatus Chloroheliales bacterium
CCAGAAGGAGTTAAGGGCGTACGAGACCCAAAAGGGCGGGCCATCGCCCGCCCCTACATCTTGTTGTCACGCGCTTATCACTCAGCCCTTGCCTACGGCTTGGGTTTGGCGGCGGGCGCGGGGCCGGTGCCGACCAGGTATTCGTCGTAAACCGGAACGTAGTGGCTGTTCATGGTTATATCGTCTATCTTGTTGCCGCTGGCGTCATAGACCTGGCGGCTGATGCTGGCATCGAAGCCGTCCTGATGGTGTGAGGTTAGCACGGTCGTGCCAGTAGGCAACTCGCTGCTCTTGGTGTAGATTGGGGTGGAGTTGGTCTTAACTACGTTGGTGACGATCGGGTTGGAGACGGCTACCTTCCAGTGGGGGTTGGTGCCGAGCATCTGGAAGTGAACGTGAACATCAGGCTGCGACACCCACGAGCGGACCAGCAGCCAGTGGCCGGTAGTATTCTTCATCCGCAGGTCAACGTCGTACTGGAACACCGTGGCATCGAGGCCGACGCGCCCGAGCGGTGGCACGCCATAGAGGCTAATCCAGTAGGTGTGATTGGTGCGATCCACCACCGGCAGGCCAGTCCACCAGGCGGTTTGGAAGAAGGTGGTGACTACCTGGCAGATACCGCCGCCGACGGCAGGCTGGGTGCTGATGTTGCCGCTTGGTTGGTGAACGATGGCGTAGCCGATCTGGTAGCCGTGCGCCACATCAATCGGGCCGAAGGCGTCGCTGGCCGAGTAGGTGCCGCCCGGCGGGATGAGCGTGCCGTTGAAGCTGTTGGTGCCGATGGTCACGTTGTTGCGGCGCGCCGGTGCAGACGAGGCCAGGTTAGTCCAGGCATCGGCCAGCAGATCGGGGAAGGTGAGTGGCTGGCTCAGGTCATAGGTGGGGGCGGGGGTGATGGTGAGGCTGGCGTTGGCCTGGTTGCCGCCACTTTGCAGCGCCGCGTTGATCGCAGTGGCGGTGGCAGCGATGTCCATCGCCTGTCCGTCAATCGCGGGGGTGGCGGCATAGGCGCGGTTATCCGCGCCGAGGCGGTAGAGCGCATCGTGAGCGGGGTGGTTGGCGACGGTAGCAATTACCTGCAGCTTGCGGCTCAGTTCGGCCTGGTCGAAGTCAATATGGAAGCTCGGCTTGGCCCCGCTGTCGTCGCGCTTCAGTTGCAGCATCACCGCCATCCGCTGGTCCTTGATCACCCAGGGGCCGCCGGGGTAGTTGAGGGTGAAGCCGTGCATCAGTTCGTTGGCGCGGTCGCGGGCGGCGAACAGGTCGGCGGCATGGACGGCCGGTTCATTGACGGTAACTGGCAGGTCAACGCTGCGGTTAGTCGGATCGGCGACCGCGCGGCGGATGGCCGCGGCGGTGGCGGCGCGGTCAAGCTGGTGGCCGACCACCCCTGGCTTGACGCTGGCATATGCGTTGGAGGTATCAAGCTGGAAGGCGGCGTCAACCGGCGCGTTGTTTATCTGCGATGCGAGGTGAGCAGTGAATGCGTCAAGTTGCGCCGCATCGAGGCTGACGCTGGCGGGGTTGCTGCCCTGGGCGGGGCTGAGGTCGAGCATCGGGGCGAGGTCGGCGGTGTTGACCGTGAGTGCAAAGTTACTATCGGTGTAGCGCAAGGTGAGCGGCTGAACCATAACCCGCGCCGTGCTGCGCACGCTGGCCCAGTCCGCCTCGGTCACGGCCGGGGCCTGCTCCGTCACCACGATGTTGACCTGCGGTGCGGCGCTGCCAGTCTGCTGCAAGGCGGTGGCGATGCCCTGCTCGGTAGCGGGGTCGTCAACGTGGCGGCTCGGCTGCGACTTGCTGACGTTAATGCCACCGTCGGCACCGATGCTCATCACCGCGTTGGCGGCGGGCTGGTCAATATCCGAATGCAACTGCGCCAGCAGCTTCGCCATCGCTGACTGGTTGAACTGCCAATCTGGTTGCAGATGCACGCCACCGCGGAGCGCGCTCCACTGGCTAGCAAGGTCGGGGAGCAAGTTGTTGCTGCGCCCCACCGCCATCGCCTGCGCCACGCTCTGATCCAGGTCGAGGCTGACCCCCACCGCGTCGGCGGACAGCGGCCACTGGCGGCCCGCATATGTGAGCACCACCCCACCATGGTTGTAATTAGCGTTGGCGTAGCGGGCGGTAAGCGCGGCCCGCGCCTGGTCTGCATTCATCCCACCGAGCGCCACATCACCTACACTCACTCCGGCGAAAACCTTGCCTTGGTTGAGCAGGTTGTAGCCAGCGATAAAGCCAACCCCCAGCAGGATCAGCATAACTGGAATAAGCAGGATAAACATGAGCGGGCGGCGGATGGGGGCGGCTTGCGGCAGCGGCCGGGTGGCGGCGCGGGACTCCTGGGCGGGGGCGTCGGGAAGACTCTGGTCGAGCATCAGTAAGGTTCTCCTAGCAGATAAGCGGGACAGGCAATGGGTTCGCACCAGTTAAAGTTTCCCTATTATAACATATTGTTGGCAAAAGAGAAAGGTTGAAAGTTGAAGGTTGGGAAGGGCGCGATGCCGCAGGAGCGCAATTCATTGCGCCCTGTTCACACCTCATATAACGTATGAACGGGCGGATAGTTGCGTTTGAGGCCAGCAAAGTGGGCCAGGGCGCAATGAGTTTACGCCCTACAGCACAAACCTTACGTAGGGGCGCGGATTTATCCCGTCCTGGTGCCGACTTGCGTTAACCCGCCAGATTCAGTACAATATCGTGTATCTTATTATCAGGCATTGACGTAAGTTGTTCAGCAAAGCAAGGAGAGTGAAGGCGATGGCAATGGCGCACGCCGTAATATTGGAAGGGGCGCGCACCCCCTTTGGCAAGTTTGGTGGCGGCCTCGCCGGTCTGTCGGCGATTGAACTGGGCGGTCACGCCATTCGCCACAGCATCGAACGCGCGGGCATCAACAAGGACGAGGTCGAGCATACCGTGATCGGCTGCGTGGTGCAGGCCGGTCTCGGTCAGGTGCCGGGCCGACAGGCCAACTTCGCCGCCGGGCTGCGCCGCGAGGTGACTAACGATACCATCAATCGGGTCTGCGGCAGCGGGATGCGCGCCATTTATATGGCCGACAGTTTCATCCGGCTCGGCGATCACAATGTGGTCATCGCTGGGGGCATGGAGAGCATGAGCAATGCGCCTTACCTGCTGCGTGGGGCGCGCTGGGGGTTGAAGGCGGGCGACAGCGCCCTGGTTGACGCGATGCAATACGACGGGCTGATTGACCCGCTGCTCAACCTGCGCATGGGCGAGGAGGGCGACCGGGTTGCCGCCGAAGAGCGGGTTAGCCGTGAAGATCAGGATGCCTGGGCCTTGCGCAGCCACCAGCGGGCCATCGCCGCCCGCGCCCTACTCGCCGAAGAGATCGCGCCGGTCATCATCCCCGACAAGAAGAAGGGCGACATCACCATTGAATATGACGAGAGTCCCCGCGCCGACACCAGCCTGGAAGCGCTTGCCAAGCTCAAGCCCGCCTTCACCCCCGACGGCAGCATTACCGCAGGCAACGCCCCCGGCATCAACGACGGCGCGGCGGCGCTAGTGCTGACCAGCGCCGATTACGCGAAGGCGCATCGGCTCACCCCGTTGGCCGAGATCATCAGCTACGGCCAGGCCGCCTGGGATACCCCCTATCTGGCCTACGTTCCGGCGATGGCGGCGAAGCAGGCGCTGCAGCGGGCGGGCCTCAGCATCGGTGATATTGACCTGATCGAGATAAATGAGGCGTTCGCCAGCGTGGTGCTGACCAGCGCGCGGATGCTCGAAGCCGACCTCGATAAGATCAACGTCAACGGCGGGGCGATTGCCCTCGGCCACCCCATCGGTGCCAGCGG
>QHBQ01000466.1:0-805 GCA_003243865.1 Candidatus Chloroheliales bacterium
CTTTGCCTTTAGATACTGTCGTCTTTGCTCCAGCCCCCTGTTATGCAGCAGGAGGTCGGTAGCCAACCAATGTCATCGGCCAGTCCTCAGACCCTTGCTTTCAGCATGACCGAGCCACAGCATTGTATCAGAATGTACCGAATAGTGTCAAGCAATGATACAGATGTACCCTGGAATCTTATGCCAGTTAGCCGCGGAGAGAGTGTTTATCCGTAGGGGCGCAGATTTATCGCGCCCATCCGTTTTACACCGGCACCATGGCAAATTGGTATTATTCATGGCTTGGACATCGAAGCAGGGCGCACCCGAAGATGCGCCCCGCAAGGGCGAGCGCCGCCCGCCCCTACATTCATGTTAACCCTTAATCCGGTCAGGGTCGGTGGATGATGCCCTCATACACGATCTGGGCCATCTCGTCGCGACGGATGTTGTTGTTCGGCCTGAAGGTGCGGTCGGGGAAGCCGTTGATGATGCCGTTGTGGTAAGCGGTCTCAATGTCGACGTAGAAGACGTAGCTAGGCGGTACGTCGCTGAAGTCCTGACCCCCTCCCGTGGGCGTGAACGGCGGATAGCTACCCGCCAGCACCACCAGCTTGGTAAGCTGCCCTCTGGTAATCGCCAGGTTGGGCAGGTAGCAGGGGTAGGTAGCGCCGTGTGATGTGCAGTTGGCCGCATCGAAGCCGCTGAGGATACCGGCATGGAAGCCGGTCTCGATGTAGGCGTAGGCCCAGTAGGTGTTAGGCACATCGGTGAAGTCCTGCGTCCCGCCACTGGGAGTGTATGGCGCCAGGCCGAAGCCGAGTAC
>QHBQ01000466.1:927-3364 GCA_003243865.1 Candidatus Chloroheliales bacterium
CAAACGGGTTGGGGCAATCAGTGGGCGTCACGGTCGGCACTATCGGCGTGTTGGTTGGCCCGCCGGGGGTGTTAGTCGGCGCGGGCGTGAGGGTCGGCTCGCCGGGGGTACTGGTCGGTGCCGGTGTATTGGTTGGCGGCGCTGGCGTGTTGGTTGGGCCGCCCGGAGTGTTGGTGCGCGTCGGCGTGCTGGTCGCGCCTGGTGTCGGCGTGCAACCTATGCTCGGCTTGAGCCAACGCAGGGCGTTGACAAACAGCTTGCCCCACTGGCCGCTCCACTGGTTCGGGCGGTCGCCGAGGTAGGCGTTCACGCCCACCGCAGTGTGGCCGTTGGTCGTCTTGTACGAGACAATTGGCAGACCATCAGTGTAGGTTGCTACCTGAATGGCGCCCGCTACGGTACTTACCGCGACGCGGTAGTGCGCGTTCAGGGTGGTGATACCCTGCATCAGCGGGTGGCTGGGGCTATAGACACCCAGAGTGGAGTCGGTGAATTGGAGGCTGAAGCTGAAGGTGAACGGCGAGTAGCCGCCAGTGACCCAGCGCCCCAGGATGGTGTTGTGGTAGAAGCTGAACTCGGCAGGCATGACCACGCCGCCACCATCTTGGTAGTCAGCAAGGTTATTGCCCAAGGTGGGGGGGTCAGCGAAGGGATAGTTGCTGAATGGAATCACCTCATCGTACTGTTGCATCTGCGCGAGAGTGGGCGTGCCAGCGCCAGCGTCGAAGAGGTCAACCGTGGTCACGCCCGGTTCGGCCAGCAGTTGGCTACGCAGGGTGGTCGGCAGAGTGCTGCTATCAGCGTGGGCGATGAGGATGCGATAGCCGCCACCCGCGCATTGGGTCGGGGTTGCAGTCACGCCGCCAGGGGTGGCCGTGCTGGTTGGGGTTGGGGTCGCGGTCGGGCCGCCAGGGGTGGCCGTGCTGGTCGCGGTGCCGCAGGCGGTGGGGGCCTGGATTGTCACGTCATCCACGTACATGGCGGTTTCGTCGCCGAAGCCATCCTGATGTACCAGGAAGACGATGCGCACGGTCTGCCCTGCATAGGGGGTCATGTTGAAGGTCTTGTTCTTCCAGACCTGGTCGTTCTCGGCCACGTGCATCACGGTAGCGAGGATGGCCCCGCTGCTGTTCTCGACGTAGGCATCCTGCCAGTCGAAGGTGATGGTATCAGTGGTGTGTGGCCAGTACCAGTAGGAGAGCGTCGCGCCTCCGGCTGGCACAGTTACGGTCTGGTAGATGCTGCCGTCGCCATTCGGTTCAGGTGGGCTGATGTTGCCGAAGAAGGCGGAGTAGGTGCCGTCGGCCTGGGTCATCACTACCATTGGAGCAGGGATGGTGTCACTGACCACCCAGGGTGGGAATGTGCCAGTCTCGAACCCTGGATTCTGCACGACGTTGGCGCTCAGGCAGGGGGTAGCGGTCGGGCTGGGCGTGAGGGTGGGGGTGCGGGTCAGGGTGACGGTGGGGCCGCCAGGCGTGTTGGTCGCGGCTGGCGTTGGGGTGGCGAGCGGCACCGAGTTGACCGCCGCCAGCACATCCACCCGCCCATAGCCAAAGTGGTTGTTGGGGATGGTGTGATAGTCAATCCCCCCGCAGCTAGTTGGCCCGCTGGTCACTGCGATGTTGGGGTTGGCGGTGTTTTCAAGGATCTGCTTGGTGGTGGTGATGTCGCGTTCGAGCTGGGGCCGCGCCGACCAGAGCAGCGCGACTGAGCCGACTACGTGCGGGCCAGCCATCGAGGTGCCGCTGTAGTTGGCGTAACTGTTAGTCGGCACGCTGGAACGCACATTGACGCCGGGGCCGCCGATGTCGGGCTTGCGCCGATTTGAGCCATCAACCGTAACTGGGCCACGGCTGCTGAAGCTGGCGAGGGTGTTGTTGATGGCATACGCCGCTGAACTGAACGAGGCGGCGTATATGGCAGGCGGGTCAGTGACCGTCGAGCAGGCAGAGCCGCTATTGCCTGCGGAAGCCTCGACCAGAATGCCTGCGGCCTGGGTGTTCTCCACGATCGTCTGCAAGGTGCCTGCAGCGCAGCCCTCGCTGGGCGGGCAGCCCCACGAGTTGTTGATCACGTCGGGGCGCAACGCCGGGTTGGGGTTGTTGCCGTTCAGGTCGGTTGGGGCAATGAACCACTGGAAACACTCGGTGTAGCGGGCAGGGGTGCCGTTGCCCTGGTCCATGTTGCGGCAGCCAATCCACTTCGCGCCAGGGGCGACGCCAATCTGGTTGCCTGCGCCATCGTCACCGCTGGTGGTGCCGGTTGTATGGGTGCCATGACCATAGTCATCGCAGGGGAACATCGAGTTGTTGCCGCAGGGGTTGCCAGTGGAGTCGTGGATGGCGTCGTGCCAGTTGTAGTTGTGATCGGCGGTGCTGCCGTTCCAACCGCGATAGTGCGGCTTGATCGCGGGGTGGTCCCATTGCATGCCGGT
>QHBQ01000082.1 GCA_003243865.1 Candidatus Chloroheliales bacterium
AGCTTCAGCAACCTGCCAGGCGCAGGCGACAAGCCCAGCCAGCTTACCCTCAGCGGCGAGATCGTGCGGCCCGACCGCTACACCATGCGCGGCACTGGCATCGGTGAGGTGCTGGTCATCGGCGCGAATAGCTGGCAGCGGCGCACTCCTACCGGCAATTGGGTAAAGCAGGCGAGTGACAGTGGTATCGGCGGGCTGATTGACCCGACCGCCCTGGCCGACAGCAGCAAATATTACACCAACGTGCAGCGCCTCAGCGACGAGACAATAGACGGGGTGGACTGCTACCACCTCAAGTTCGACGTGGACGCCACTAAGCTGAAAGCCTCAACCAACGGCCTCAACCTGGGCAACGCTACCATCGCCACTGAAGTCTGGGTTGGCAAGCAGGACAACCTGCAACGCCAGATGCAGCTTGCCATCCAGCTACCCGCCGCTGGCGTCAATATCAGCGGCACCATGCGCATCAAGCTCTCCGGCTTCAACGACCCGCTCACCATCACGCCGCCGTCCTGATTGCAGATTGCAGATTGTAGTTCATGTTGTAGGGGCGCACTGATGTGCGCCCTGGCTCTGGAACTGGATTGGGAGATATGAAGAACAAAGGTCTTCGGCATCTCGTAGGGGCGCGATTTATCGCGCCCTTGTGCCTCATCATATGTCTGCTGTTGGCAGCCTGCGATAATAACCCTGCACCTGCCGCGCCGACAGCATCCGCGACTGCCGCCCTGACTGCCACGAATAGCACTGTTGCCCCGACCGCAACGGCAGTGGCGATGCAGTCAACCCTGCCCCCCAGCGCCACGCCCTGCCCGCCGATTGCCCCGCCACCGACCCTCACCGCCGCGCCCACGCCGAAGGATTACGCGCCAGGGACGCCCCAGGCCGATCTGCCCACCGCCACATTGCGGATTATCACTGCTTGCCGCACCGTCACGCTCAAGGTACAAATTGCTTCGACTGGCCCGCAGCAGGAGCAGGGGCTAATGGGCCGCACCGATATGCCCCAGGATGAAGGAATGTTGTTCGACTTTGGCCGCGACGATGCGGGCGACACCTTCTGGATGAAGAACACGCCGACCCCGCTCTCGATTGCCTTCATCAGCGCCGACCAGCGCATTGTCACCCTCGACGAAATGGCTGCCTTCGACGACCAGACCTTCCATGCCAGCAACGGCCCTTACCGCTACGCCGTGGAAGCCAACGCGGGCTTCTTCACTCGCTACGGCGTGAAGGTGGGCGATCGGGTGGAGATCGTGAAGCAGTGACATCTGCAACCCAATTCGCTGAGGAGAGAGCATCATCCGTAGGGGCGCAGATTTATCGCGCCCATCCGTTTTACACAGCACCATGTGAACCGGCATTATTGCTTGGGCAGGAACGAGCCGTCAACCACCTTGCTGTAGTCAAGGTCAGCACTAATGATGCCCTTCTTCTTCGCCCAATCGGAGAGGCGCTTGATTTCGTCGGCAGTCGGCACCCGCGGCGCAGCGAAGGTGAGTGGCTCGATCTTCTTGGCAAGAGCAGGGTCAATCAGCTTCTCCACCACCATTACCTTGCGATGAGGGGTGAAGTCGGCGTTGATGTCGTCGGTGATCTTGTAGTAGGCAACAAGGAGGCGACGTACTGCGTCGGCGTGGGCGGCGGCGTACTGCTTGTTGAAGATCAGCACCGACTCCGCCCCCAGATCGCTACCCTTGTCGCTGCCGACCAGCTTCGCGCCATCGCTGATCGCGCTGGTGGTAAGCGGTTCGGGCAACACCGCGGCGTCAACTTTGCCCGCTTGCAGTGAACTAAGCTGCGTGGCGATGTCTGGGATCGCCTGGGTGGTGAATCCGCCCTTGCTCTTGTCCAGGCCCTGCTTGGCAAACAGGTAATCGGTGACATAGTCAATGATGGTGTTATCGGAGATGGCAATCTGCTTGCCCTTGAGGTCGGCAATTGAGGTGGCGGCGCTGCCCGGCGCGGCCAGCACGCTGAACACTGCCCGCTTCGGGTTGGTCTCAAGGACAACTGCCACAGTGGTGCCGAGGTCGCCTTTGCTCAGGCTGGCACTGATGACTAGATCACCAATCTCGGCGTCAATTGCCCCACTCTTGAACGCAGAATCGCGGTCAGCGCCACTGGTGAACGGCACGAAGATGACGTTGACGTTTGCATCGTCGTAGAAGCCACGCAGGCAGGCGGCGTGGATGGGCAGCGATTCGATCGCCGGGGTCAGCCCTATGTGGAGGGTCGGATAGTTAGGATTGGGCGGGTCGGTAACGCAGTTGTAGACGTGGCCGGGGCGAATGGTCGAGTTGGCAACCGGCAGAGGGCTGCCGCTGCCGCCCGGGTTGTTGCTGGAGTTGGGTGAATTGCTATTGCTACTACCGCCAATGTCACAGGCTGCGAGGGCGAAGATAGCGATTAGCAACAGGCTGAGGATGCGTACAAGTTTGATCAAGATAACTTTCTCCTTCCACTCACATTGATGCGGGACGCGGTGACACTTTGAGTGCCCGATGGTTTTGACGAGCCTGCTGCATTGTACGATTCTTCACGCAATACGTCAAACTACCA
>QHBQ01000511.1 GCA_003243865.1 Candidatus Chloroheliales bacterium
GGCACCAAGGGCAAGACCACCACCACCACCCTCTGCTACGAGATGGTGAAGGCGTGGCGGGACGACGCAGTGGTGGCAGGCAACATCAGCGGCAAGCCGCCGCTCGATGCGTTGCCCTATATCAAGGCCGACACGCCGGTAGTGCTGGAGCTATCAAGTTGGCAGTTGGAGGGAACCGATGAGATTGGAATTAGCCCCCACATCGGCTGCTGGCTGAATCTGTCGCCCGACCACCTCAACCGCTACCGCGACCTGGACGACTACTCCGAGGCTAAGTGGGCGCTCTTCAAGCACCAGCGGCGTGGCGATGGCGCGGTGATGAACTACGACGACCCGATCGTGCGCCGCTACACCGAACGCCTGCTCGCTGGTGTGACGCTGCTCTGGTACGGCGAACGCATCCCCGATCGCACGGATGGCGGGTACATCAAGGACGATTGGCTGGTGATGCGTAGGGATAACGTTGAGACGCAGATTGGCTACACCTCCGACCTGAAGCTGCCGGGGAGGCACAATGCGCTGAACGCGCTGGCAGCGGCGCTGTGCGCGCAGGCTGTGGGTGCGCCGACAGCGGCAATTGCCCTTGCCCTGGCGAACTTCAGCGGCGTGCGTGATCGGCTCGAACTGCTGCGCGAGTTGGACGGGGTGAAGTTCTACAACGATACCACCAGCACCACTCCGGCCAGCACCATCGCTGCGCTGGACGCGCTACCCTATCCAGCTCAACTGTTGGCGGGTGGCGCGGACAAGCGGCTGGAATATGCCGAACTGGCGAAGGTAATCGCCCATCGCCATCCGCCAGTGTGCGTCTACCTGCTGGAAGGCAGCGCCACCACCAAGCTGGCTGCCGCGCTCGAGGCTGAGGGGGTGCAGCCGCGGGGCCGCTATGATGACCTCCGCGCCGCCGTTCACGCCGCCTTCGCCGAGGCCAAAGCGGGCGACGTGGTGCTACTCTCGCCCGCCGCCGCCAGCTTCGGAATGTTCGTCAACGAGTTCGAGCGTGGCGAACGGTTCAGGGAAATTGTCGCTTCGCTCTCATAGATCATCACAAACTTGACATAATTATGTTTACATAATATAAGATCAGGTGTATAATAGAAACACTGCTGAGATGAGAGCGCAGGGCGAACAACGGTTCGCCCCTACAGCAGCTCACCCAAACCTCAAACTTCAAACCTTAGCACCAGGATGAGGAGCCTTTGACTTGGCGACGATAGCACGTAGAGGCAGCGATGAACTGGCGACTACCACGACGGCGCGGCAGCGGCCTGATTTGTGGCTGCTGTCGCTGATCGGCGCGCTCTGCCTGCTGGGGCTGGTGATGGTCTACAGCGCCAGCTACGCGACCGCGGCGCTGGACAATGGCACCGCTCAGTTGCTCAGGCAGGGGATGTACCTCGCGTTCGGCTGGGTTGCTCTGTTTGTATTGATGAGGGTGGATTACCATGTCTGGCGGCGGTTCGCCCTGCCCGCGATGATGGTGGCGGTTGCGCTACTCATCCTGGTGCTAATTATGCCCAGTAGCAGCCTGAATGACGTCAATGGCGCGAAGCGCTGGATCTACATCGGCTCACAGGGCTTCCAGCCGAGCGAACTGGCGAAGCTGGCGTTCGTGCTGTATCTGGCAAGCTGGTTGTCGTTGCGCGGCAGCGACAAGGTGGGCAACCTGACACGGGGGCTGATCCCCTTTGGCATTGTCCTCGGCCTGGTGGTCGCTCTGCTCATGCGCGAGCCGGACATGGGCAGTTCGCTGGTGTTCGTCTGCATCGGGGTGGGGATGTTCTTCGTCGCAGGCGCCGACTTGCTGCAACTGGCGGCGGGGATGACCCTCGCGGCAGGCACCTTCGTACTGTTGATTAGGGCGGCCACCTACCGCAGCGGGCGGGTAGATAGTTGGCTAAACCCCTGGTCCGACCCGCAGGGCAGCGGCTACCACGCGATCCAGAGCATGGTTGCGCTGGGCAGCGGCGGGTTCTTCGGCCTGGGGCTGGGGGCGAGCCGCCAAAAGTTCAGCTGGCTGCCGGAGCAGTACACCGACACCATCTTCAGCATCATCGGTGAAGAGCTAGGGATGGTGGGGGCGATGCTGGTCATCCTGCTGTTCGGCAGCCTGGTCTATTGTGGCTATCGGGTGGCGCTACACGCACCCGACAGCTTCGGCGCGCTGCTGGCAACCGGCATCACCAGTTGGTTCGGCTTCCAGGCCTTGATCAACATCGGCGCGGTCACTAACTCAATCCCCTTCACCGGCATTACCCTGCCGTTCATCAGCGCGGGGGGCAGCGCGCTCATCTTTGCGCTGGCGGGTGCCGGGGTACTGCTGAACATCAGCAAGCAAGCCACATCTGCGGTGAGTAGGAAGTAGGGGAATGCTATGAACCAACTGACAATCAGCATTGACCAGTGGATGTGGCTGATACCGTTTATTGTCATCGGCTTCTACCTCGGGTTCCTGCGTGGCTGGCGCGAGATGGCAATCTTCGTCGCCTTCCTGCTGGCGGCGGTGCTGGTGGCTGACGCAATTCA
>QHBQ01000324.1 GCA_003243865.1 Candidatus Chloroheliales bacterium
GATTACCCAGGGCGCGAATGTGCTTGTCTCAAAGCCGCCATTAACCACCGGGTCAGGGCCGGAGCAGGGGGTAGCGGTCGCGGTCGGCGTAATCGTGGGCGTGCTGGTGCGAGTTGGTGTTGCTGTCGGGGTGAAGGTTGGGCCACCGGGGGTTGCAGTCGGGGTGGGGGTGTTAGCGCCCGATGGCACGTTGGGGTCGGTATAGGCGTCACCAGCGCCGCTGATGCGCGAATCCCACCACATCCCCAGCTCGAGGTCATTGTTGGCGGCCAAGCCATGATAATCGCCGATGAAGGTCGAGGGCTGGGTTTGGACATCCGCCACCTGGCTTTCTGTCCAGCTTGTACCCTCATTTGTCGAGTACGCCTGATACCAGCGGCTGAGGAAGTCGTTGGCATCTTGGCGGCGGTCGTTCCAGCCAACGTGCAGCGCGCCATCCGCCGACACGGCCATCCAGGGGAAGTATTGGTCACTGCCCTGCGCATCGGTGTTGATCTTTGATGCCGCCGAGAAGGTTGCTCCCCCATTGGTTGATTTTCTAAACAGGATGTCGCTGTGGAAGCCGGTGCCACCTCCGCAGGTGTAGGGGGTATCCAGGTCGCCACCAGAGTAGATGACGTAGACCATCTGTGGGTCGGTCGGCTTGACCCCAACCACGAACTGGCTGCGCGAACGGAAGACGCTGCCGCCACTGTTGATGCAGAAGACGCCGCGCCCGGCCTGGCTGGAAACGCAAGCGCCACCCTGAATGATCGGCACCACCGTGTAGCTGAAGGTGACGCCACCGTCGGTGGACTTAGCGAGGACGTTCTGCACCCCGGCGGAGCAGCCAGTGCTTGAGTTGGTGTACTGCTGATAACCAACGTAGAGGGTGCCGTCGGAGGCGACCTGCGGCTGGCTGGCCTGCTCGTAGCCCGCGGGCGGAGCCACATCGCCGACGAAGAACGTCGCGCCCCAGGTCACGCCGCCATCGATGGACTTGTAGCCCTTGATGCGGTTGCTCCCGGGCAGCTCGCTATAGGTCACGTAGACGATGTTCGAGTTGGTCGGGTCCACCGCGATGTTCGGGCGGTCCGGGGTGGCGACGCTGCTGGGGCCTTGCCAGGTGGCCCCGTTGTCGGTCGAGCGGATAATGTAGGTGGCCGCCGGGCTGGTGTCGAGGATGATGGCGTAGACCTTGCCGTCAGAGCCGTAGGCTACCCCTGGGTCGCAGCAGGCGGCGGGTACGCCGTAAGTCGAGGCGTCGTGCGAGGTCCAGGTGGCGCCACCATCGCTGGTGCGGAAGATGCCGACGCCAGCGACGCCACCATCGTTCGACGTACCGATGGCGAACTGGCTATTGGTCGGGTTGATGGCGATCTGGAATTCGTTCTGCCCACTGCCAAGAACGTTGCCGTTGCTCATGCGCACATCGGTGCCGAAGGCGGGGCCGTTGGCGCTGCTGCCCGCTGTGCCGAGCAGGTCGGGGTGCGCCTGCTGCTGGAGCGCGGTTTCGTAGGCGGCGGTCCAGCTATTGTCGAACTTGCCGTGGTTAGCGGCGAGCCATTCCTTGCTAAAAGGGTTCTGCTGCTGGGCGGGGGGCGCGGCAGCGCTGCTGGGGGCGGCCTGGCTCTGGGACATTCCGCCTACCAGCAAGGCTGCCAGGGCGAACAGGACCACGAAGGTGTACATCGCTTTACTGCGCATCATTTCTATTACCCTTTCTCTTGAGGTTGATGCCGATACCGAGGAGCCGACGAACCTTGCAGCTTCCTGGGGGTCAACTCCTTTTTCTATGCCTCTCCACTACCTGTCATCAACCAGCGGCGCTGGCTGGAGCAGTTAGTTGGAGATGTTACTCCGCGTTAGAGTAGCACACAACCAGTCAATTGTCAACCAGCGCGTGCATGAGGATGGGTCGCAAGTTATTGGATAAGTAGCTGATCTGTAGGGGCGAACCGTTGTTCGCCCTGCGTGCTAGACAATAAATTGAAACCTACCCTGTTTGGTTCAGCCACTTGACAAAGCGAAGAAGCGCGACTAAAATGGCAGCCAACGTTGCCGATGCAACGGGCCACCCCTGGCTTACCCCACTTGGTAGTAACGACCTACTGCCCTCGGCAGCGGCTGGTTGGGCAAGGCGGCTGCTCGGCAGAGCGCGTAGGGGGTGCGCCAACAGCGCTTTAGTATTACAGCCTCAGATAGCGCGAACAGGCCGCTATGGCGTAGGGGCGAATCGCATACGCCCTGCCGCCTAGCAACCATGTCAATCGTAGCTACGCCTTCTTGCCTCGCAAGTGAGGCTGTAATATTAGAACCATCGTATCAACCACGTTAGGTTATCATACCCAAAGGAGGAGGAACTTCAGTGCGGAAAGTCAAGTTTAACGTAGTAACGTTCGCCACCATGCTGCTGCTGTTGCCCATGCTGATCGCGGGCTGCGGCGGCGAGACCCCCACCCCCGGCACTACCACCGGCGGCACCGGCAGCACGGGGGTCACGACCAGCACCACTGGCACGGGCAGTGCCACTGGCTCTAATCTTAGCGGCAAGCTCGAAATGTTCTCCTGGTGGACCACGGGCGGCGAGGCAGCCGGTCTCAAGGAACTGTACAAGCTTTACACCCAGCAGAACCCCAATGTCAACATCGTCAACTCGGCGTCGGCTGGCGGCGCGGGCCAGAACGCCAAGGCCATCTTGAAGAACCGGATGCAGAACGGCGACCCGCCCGATTCCTTCCAGGTGCATATGGGTCACGAACTGATTGACGGCTACGTCGCTGCCGGTCAGGTCGAGAACCTTGACAGCCTTTATCAGTCGGAGGGCTGGACCAAAGCATTCCCGCAGGGCGTGCTCGATATCGTCTCATCCACTGGCGCCGATGGCGTGAAGCACTACTGGTCGGTGCCGGTCAACATCCACCGCGCCAACGTCCTCTGGTACAACAAGAAGGTCTTCACTGACAATAACTTGCAGCCGCCGACAACCTTCGACGAGTTCTTCAAGGTTGCCGATACGCTGAAGGCGAAGGGCATCTATGCGCTCGCGCTCGGCGATAAGGACTCCTTTGCTGCGCCGCATCTGTTCGAGGCCATCCTGGTCGGCACCCTCGGCGCTGACGGCTGGAAGGGCTTGTGGACCGGCGCGACCAAGTGGGACGACCCCAAGGTTACCACCGCGCTCAACACCTTCAAGCAGATGCTTGGCTACATCAACCCCGACCATGCCTCGTTGAGTTGGGACCAGGCCAACGATGAAGTTATCGCTGGCAAGGCGGCGATGACAATCATGGGCGACTGGGCCAACGCCGACTATGTTGCCAAGAAGTTCACCGACTACGGCTGGATCAACTCGCCGGGTACCAAGGGCATCTACGATGCGCTGTCCGACACCTTCGCTCTGCCGAAGGGGGCCAAGGACCGCGACAACGCCATCGCCTGGCTGAAGCTGGCTGGCTCGCAGCCAGGCCAGGATGTCTTCAACCCGCTCAAAGGCTCGATCCCCGCCCGCATTGATGCAGGCAAGGCCAACTACAACGACTACCTGAAGAGCGCGATGGTGGACTGGAGCAAGGACACCATCGTTCCTAGCGTGGTTCACGGCGCAGCGGCCAAGGATAGCTGGGTAAAAGACTACAGCGATGCAGTCAATGCCTTCGTTACCAAACAGGATGTTGCGGCCACCCAGTCTCAACTGGTAACCGCAGCCTCTAACGCAATGACCAAGTAATCAACACGGCAGCTTCTCGTGACATCACAGGGGCGGTCAGCAGTGGCCGCCCCACTCTTCAGGAGCATGAGCATGAGCCAGGCCGATGCTGTAGCTACCACGACCGCCACCTCCTATACGCCGAAGAAACCACGCATCAGTGGCGACCGCATCATCTCAATCGCGGTAATCAGCCCATCAATCATCGCGATTGCCATATTCGTCTATTTCTTTAT
>QHBQ01000404.1 GCA_003243865.1 Candidatus Chloroheliales bacterium
GTAACCCAAACCAACCGCTTCAAGGCCGCCGTCACCCAGGCCAGCCTCAGCAATATGCACAGCGATTGGGGTACCTGCGACACCGGCACCACCTTCGACAACGACCAGTTCGGCGGCCCTCCCTTCGACGACCCCTCCCTCTACCTGGAACGCTCGGCCATCAACCACGTGCGCAACGTTAGCACCCCGCTGCTCATCCTGCACAGCGAGGCCGACTACCGCTGCACCATGGAACAGGCCGAGCAGTTCTACACCGCGCTCAAGTGGCTGGGCAAGGAGGTGGCCTTCGTCCGCTTCCCCAACGAGTCGCACGGCCTCTTCCGCAAGGGTCAGCCCCGCCACGCGGTCGAGTGGGTCAGCCTGATGCTGGGGTGGTTCGATAAGTATCTATAAATAGGAGTGATTAGTGATAAGTGCAAAAACATGAGTCACCCCTAATTTTGTGGAGCGCGGCACGATCCTAATATTACAGCCTCAGATAGCGCGAACAGGCCGGTATGACGTAGGGGCGAATCGCATACGCCCTGCCGCCTAGCAACCATGTCAATCGTAGCTACGCCTGCTTGCCTCGCAACTGAGGCTGTAATACTAAGCCCCCAGCGGAGGTTTGGGGGGGAAATGTTGCACCAGCAACCAACTAAGCCCCCAGCGGGGGTTGGGGGAGAAATGTTGCCTTGCGCCAATGCCGTCCTCGCCATGCAGCATAGAGCCACCGAGATGAGCATGAATGGCACTTCGAGATTCTCCCCCAACCCCCGCTGGGGGCTTAGATTAGCGGCGCTTCAGCTCGCTAGCTTATTAGCCGCAAGATTCGGGATGACTCATGTTGGTGAGGGTGGCTGGTGAAGCGCATCAATGCCCATTATAAGTTGCGCTTTGTGAACACTATCCCCCGCACCGCTGTTCCTGCCCCGCCACTAACTTGCAGGCGCAGCTTGTTCATTCCCGCCCGCCAGTGGGCGCTGCCGATCGTCACGCTCTGCTTCTGCCAGCCATCGCTGGTTAGCGGCACGCTGGTCGCCGGGCTGTCCTCATCGTTCAGGTAGATACTGAGCGTCTGCTGCCCACCGGTTGGCCGCAGCGTTGCTGTCACGGTGTAGTCGCCCGCCGCTCGTACCGGCGCAACTATCTCCCCCTCCGAGCTGCTCATCCGCACGTAACTGAACCCGCCTGCCTTATCCTCAACTGGCTGCTCCTCCCAACCGCGCAGGCGGAATATGCGGCTGGCCCGCGCCGCCAGTTCCAGGTCGCTGAACTCCGCCAGTGGCCTGACCTCCTCGCCGCGCACGCGGTAGACTACTGTGCTGGCCTTATCCGCATCAGCAGCGGTGCTGTACACCTGCTCCAAAGGCAGGGTTTCGCTGAGGAAGCTTAGCGCCCCGACTGGCATTGCCGGTGGGTGGGCAACGATGTAGCCGATGTCCAGATAGTAGACCAGCCGCGCCGCGTCCAGCCGGTAGAAGTTCAGCGCCCTGCTGTCGGATAGCGTGGCCTGCAAGTCTAGCCCCGCTTGCTCCCGACCTTGTGGCAAGGCGCTCAACGCGCTGATGAACCTCTCATCTTGATAATAGGTGGCGAAATCGGGCAGTGGACGCGAGATGTAGGCGGCGAGGATTTTCTTCTGGTGCATGGTCTGATCGTACATTGCCAGCGGCTCCGCGATTATATTGCCGTTGCTATATGTGGGCAAGGTTAGCACCGCAAAATCGCCCGGCGTCGCGGCGATCTGGTCGAAGATGATGGGGTGGGTTAGATTGTAGCCTTTGGCGATAAAGGGCAGGGTTAGATGCTCGATTAGCATCAGCGGGGTGATCAGGATAAGGAACAGCGCCGCTAGCGTTGCCGGGCGCACCTGCGGCCAGCGCTGCGGCAGCCAGCCGAGGATGGCCCGCACCGTGTAGCCAACCAGCACACCGGCAGCAAAGGTAATCAGCAGGTCGAAGCGAGCGGGGATGCACGCGTTATTCAGCAACGGCACAGATTCCCACAGCAGGTATGGCCCCGGTATCGGCAGCGCCTTGCCAAGCAGGTGCGGCTGCGGCCCCAGCGCGAACAGGAAGCAGAGCAGCAGGAACGCCAACCAGAACCTGAACTCAGCCAATCGCCGCGCCAGCCGCATCGTTCCCACTGCCACCAGCACGATGACCACCCAGCCAGCATATACCAGCGATTCGATGCCACCGCCGTGTATGATCGGCCGGTTCGCTTCATTCAGCCATGGTATAGCGGTGAACAGTTTTGAAGCTGGCACGAAGAATCCCGCCATGTCAGCGTAGAAAATATCCTCCCCGCCCGCCTTCACATAGTAGCCATTCCTGATGTCAATAATGTCGGCAGCTAGCAGCGGTGAAGCGATCACCACGAATACCACCGTCAGTGTTATCAACCTCTTGACCAGAGTGATCCAGGCGGCGCGATTGCTAATTCGCCGCCTTGCCGGTGCGACATCTTCTGCCTGCCCGCCGTCATGCCCCAGCAGATAGTAGACGAGGTAGCAGAGCGAGAAGAACAGCGCGTAGACAGTCTGATAGTAGTCAGTAAGGAAGATGAATCCGAGAGTAAGGCCAGCGAACCCGGCGTAGCGAAGCTGGCTGGCTGGCTCACGTAGCATCTTGATGAAGAAGAGTACATAGAGAGGGAAGAACTGGGTGCTGATGTTGTCGAGATGACCGGTTGCCTGCCAGAACTTGAAGGTGGAGAAGGCGAAGATGACGCCCCCAAGAAACGCCGCCCGTCGGTCGCGTACCAGATAGTTGACCAGCAGGTACATGGTGAAGGCCGAGAAGATGAACGAAGCAAATACTGCCAGATTGTATGCGCTCTCTGCCCCCCACACTGTAGTTATCGGGATGCCCAGCAGCGCGAGGAGAGAAGCGTTGGTGTTGAAGGCCAGCGAGGTGCCGAACGGGTGATAAAGCATATCAGAAAAGAGCGGCCAGGTGTGCCGCTCTAGCAGAGCATAGCGCGTCCACCAGAAGCTCCAAACAAACTGGTACTCGTCTATCCCGCTGAACATCAGGTAGCGGCTGAACAGATTGCCCCCCAGCGGCCAGGTCATCACCACGCTGATCAGGGTGTAGATAAGCAAAGCGCAACCGTCTATTATTCGGGAGCGTCTAAGCACCGCTCGCTCCTTGCTGACGAGTAGGTGTGCTGATTATAATCATGGCGAGAGCAGCGCGTTTTGCGACGCGGCTTCCGCTTTAGCTACTTGCTGGGCGGCTTCAGCTTGCCGCCCCCAGTCTGAGGTAAAGGCTAGGTTAGAGGCAGTAAGCATCGCTGCCGCTTGACGAATGTGTAAAGGACTTACGCAGTTGCCACAAAATCGAGGCTGATCTGTAGGGGCGAACCGTTGTTCGCCCTGCTGAACTGCATAACTCCTAGTGTATTAAGATTGCCCCATTCTACACCCGCTGGCAACTAATCTGCCACCCAATAACCTATCCCACGCTAGCATTGCGTAGCAGCGGTGGTAGCGGCATTCTAACGCTGCGCTATTGTTGCGATCGGGCTTTTCCGGCTATAGTTGCGACGGGTAAAGGAGGGCAGTGTAAACCGACCCGCACCTTACGAGCGCGCTGGCATATGCTATAATAGCGGCCACATATGCCAGGAAGGAACCCTGATCTGATGACGGATTCAACAATGCTCGCCAGCGATAGCACAACTACAAATCGCCTCTCCGCCCGCCATAACTTTTTGTTTCATCACCTGCTGCCGCTCGTCTCCTACCTGGTAGTCACCATCATCTATACCTGGCCGGTCGCCCTCCGCTTTGCCACCGAAACGCCCGCCGAAGTCCACCTGATGCCTGACCGCGACCTGAATCTGTGGAACCTGTGGTGGTTTCGCTACTCGCTACTGAACCTGCACCATAATCCTTTCTACAACCCCCTCATATACTGGCCGGACTATCAGTCATCGGGCGTGCCGCTCTGGTTTCACACTCTACAGCCCTTCAACATGACGCTCGGCTTCTTCCTGCAGCAGTTCTTCAACCTCGTCACCACCTACAACACCATAATCTTCTTTGCTTTCATCCTCTCAGGCTACGGGGCCTATCTGCTGGTCAGCTACGTTAGCGGCAATCGCATTGCGGGCTTCGTCGGCGGCCTGGCGTTTGCCTGCTCGCCCTATCATCTTGATGTGCTGCGGGGGTGGAGCAACCTCTTCTCGATGGAGTTCATCCCTCTGTATCTCTACACTCTGCTGCGCCTGCGCGATGCGGTAGAGGAAGCAGGCAAGCCGGTTGCAGGCAAGACCATCGGCTGGATCGTCGCCGCCACAGTGTTGCTTAGTTTCAACAACCTGATCGACTGGTATCTCTTGATTGATGCGCTGCTGCTGACTGCTACCCTGCTGCTGGCCTATCTGTGGTGGGCGCGACGCAAGGGACGGGCCTGGTTGTTGGCCCAAGTGGGCGCGGTAGCGGCGGTAGGGTTGCTCTGGGCGCTGCTCTGCTCCCCGATCATCATCCCTACGCTTGGGG
>QHBQ01000020.1 GCA_003243865.1 Candidatus Chloroheliales bacterium
GGGCCGAGAATGGCGGTGAGAGAAGCCTTGCTGGTATCGCGGAAGGTTGGGTCGGTCAGCGAGCGGACGCTGAAGATGTTGTCGGTAAGTTGCGCGGGGGTTTGACCGAGACGAGCGGCGAATGGAGCTACCCCTGCCTGAACCTTGCTAATAGTCGCCGCTGAGATGTGGTCGTGCAAGTTGCTGGTAAAGGTGCTGGTCACCACCGTGCCGATAACTGCCGCGCCGATGGTCTGGCCGATACTGCGCAGGAAGGTAATCGCCGCCGTGCCACTGGCAAGGCGGTTCATTGGTAGCGAATTCTGCGCCGCCAGCGTTACCATTGGGCTGTAGAGGCCAAGACCGATGCCGACGATGATGATGTTGCGGATGACCGTGCCTTCATCGGTGCCGATACCCATGCCCCAGAGCAGGAACGCACCGACGGTCATCGCGATTGTGCCAGCGATGACGAACAGCTTGTATCTGCCGATGCGCGAGACGACCTGGCCGGTGACGATGCTGCCCAGCACTATCATCAACATCAGCGGAGTGAGGATTGCGCCGCTGGAGGTGGCGCTCTTGCCGATTACCCCCTGCACGAACCAGGGGCTGTATAGAATTATGCCGAACATTGCTGCACCGCCCAGCAGGCCGAGGATGGCCGAGGTGGTGAAGACATCGTTCTTGAACAGTTCGAGCGGCAGGATTGGCTCCTTGGCCCGCATCTCCACGAAGATGAAACCAGCCAGGCCGACCACTGCAAGTACGAACCCTCCGACCACTTGCCACGAGTCCCAGGGGTAGGTCTGGCCGCCCCAGACCAGGGCGAGCAGGAGAGGGACGATGAAGACCAGCGAGAAGAACGCGCCGCCGAAGTCAATGCGGGCTAGCTCGTGCGATAGGCTGGTATCTTCCTTGCGAGTGCGCCCCAACGAGGCGGGCAGCGCGAAGTAGATGACCGCGATCGAGAGCAACTCCAGTGGGATGTTGACGTAGAAGCACCAGCGCCAGCCAGCGTTGTCGGTCAGCCAGCCGCCCACGGTGGGGCCAATCACGCTGGCGAGGCCAAACATCCCGAAGAACAGCCCCTGCCACTTGGCCCGCTCCTGGGGGGTGAAGATGTCGCCCACCACGGTGAAGATGACTGACAGCAGCGCCCCCGCGCCGATGCCTTGAAAGGCGCGATAGTAGATTAGCTGGTTGATGTCCTGCGAGGTGCCTGCGAGGGCCGAGCCAAGCGTGAAGATGGCGATACCAGCCATAATCAGATACTTGCGGCCAAAAATGTCCGACAGCTTGCCCATAATCGGGATGCTGGCAGTAGAGGTGAGCAGGTAGGCGGTAGTTACCCACGAGACTAGCTCAAAGCCCTTCAGTTCGGTGATGATGCGCGGCATTGCAGTGCCGACGATGGTCTGGTCGAGCGCGGATACTAGCATCGAGAGCATCAGGCCACCGATGACTAGATACAGCGCCTGCCCGGTCAATTGGGGGCGTTCAGCGTGGTCCTCCTTCGGGAACTCCTGCTTGGGGGTATCCTGCCGGGGGGCGTTTGTCACTGGAGTGGCCTGCCCTTGCTGCTCCCGCGTATTTACTTCTTGTTCCGTAGTTGCCATTTTATTGTATTCTCCTTGTTCTTTACTCGTCGGTGTCGCCTTCGACCATTTCGGAAAGGTTATCCGCTAGATGGCGGAGGGTGGCGCGCAATTTCAGTACCTCATCCTGGCTGATGCCCACAAACGCCTGCTGCCATAGGTCCAGCACCTTGTGTTGTACTTCTTCGTACAACTGGCGGCCAGCATCGGTCAGGTAGATAAGGGTGAAACGGTTGTCCTGGGGGTCGGTTTGCCGCCGGATGATGCCATCCTGCTCAAGCTGCTTGGCGACGCGGGTGATGCCCGCCGCGTCCACGCCGAGCAGCTCCTGGATTTTACGCTGGCTGACCCCCGGCGCAGCGAACTTGCGGGCATCCTCTTCAATCCGCGCCTGGATTGCCTGCTCGGTGGTTATCTCATCGCGGGCCAGCAGCGAAATCATCCGCCATTGCGCGCCGCTCATACCGGTAAGACTATAGAAGGCGCGATGAAAGGCGTGCATCAGCCTTCCCATCTCGCTGATCAGGTTCTCGCCGCCTGGCCCGGTTGCGCCAGTCAGGTCATCCTTGACGCTGAAAATCTGGCTAATTGGAGACATATTCTGTACCTCTTTATTCCTGGCGCATCATTGCGCCTTACCCTTGTTACCGCAACCGTTGCAATATCAACGATTGCAAGGACGATTATACCGGATATTCGTTGTACTGTCAAGGGTTGCGCATACATCTTTAGTCTGACTGCTGGGCCGGAGCAACTGCACATAGATTTCGTATATGTAGGGGCGCAAATTCATTGCGCCCTGGCGGGCATGGTAAAACGGATGGGCGCGATAAATCCGCGCCCCTACGAAGGTCGAGGTTGTAGGGGCGCAAATTCATTGCGCCCTGGCCGACTTTTGCAGCACCCTGCAACTGCACGCTGCGCTTGCCAGCATGGGTACGGACGGGTATAATAGTCGCAATATGGCGACCGTGCAGCGAACTGAATACGAGCGGCTTGCGCCCGCAACC
>QHBQ01000086.1 GCA_003243865.1 Candidatus Chloroheliales bacterium
CAGTTCCGCATCGGGCGCGACTGGGACGATGCCCTGGATGTATGGGGCGTGCATGGTGTCGGCGGCGCGCTGGGCATCATCTGCACCGGTCTCTTCGCCAGCGCGGCCATCAACGGCATCAAGGGCCTGGTCGAAGGGGATGTGCGGCAGTTTGGCGTGCAGGTCCTGGGGGTGGCAATTACCATGATCTACACGTTCGTCGTCACCTACGGCATCCTGCGGGTGATCAACATCTTCACACCGGTGCGCGTTGGCGCGGAGGTGGAAGAGCAGGGCCTGGACCAGATCCTTCACGGAGAAGCGGCTTACGACCAGCCCTGAGCGAGGAGTAATCAACCCCTTTTATGCAAGAACACGAATACGCGACGATGTACGAGGCGGAGGATCGCCACTGGTGGTATGTGGGGCTGCGCACCGTGATGTTCAAGCTGCTCGACCTGCCGCGCCACCCTTCAGGGAAGGCGCTGCGGCAGATGCGCATCCTCGACGCGGGCTGCGGCACGGGCGGCACCCTCAACCGGCTGCGCGGCTACCCCCGCGCAGTCGGCTTTGACTACTCGCCGATTGCCCTATCCTTCTGCCACCAGCGCGAGCTGAACAACGTGCGGCTCGGCTCGATCGGGGCCATCCCCTTTCCCGACCGCGAGTTCGACCTGGTGGTATCGCTGGATGTGATATGTGATGCTGGCACACCGTCGGAGAACGTCATCCTGGCCGAGCTATATCGCGTGCTCAAGCCGGGCGGCAGGCTCTACCTCAACCTGCCCGCCTACGCCTGGCTGCGCGGCGAACATGACCTCGCCGCCGGGGTGGTGCGGCGCTATACTGCGGAGGGGCTGGCCGCGATGCTCAACGCGGCGGGCTTCGAGGTGGCGCGGATGACTTACTGGAACACCCTACTCTTCCCCCTGGTGCTGGCGGTGCGCCTCAGCAGCCGCTGGGGGATGTCGACTGATCCCAACGCCGCCCGCTCCGACGTGAAGGTGCCGTTCGCCCCGCTCAACCGGATACTCACCAACATCGTTCGCCTCGAAGCCGCCTGGCTGCGCGGTCACGACCTGCCGTTCGGCTCATCGCTGGCCTGCATTGCGGTCAAGCCATCCACTTCGTCGCCGCGCACGCAGTAGCCCACCCCCCGCACGGTCAGCACATAGGAGGGTTGATTCGGGTTCTGCTCCAGCTTTTCGCGCAGGCGGCGGATGCAAACGTCCACCATGTTGCTGCTTTCAACATACTTGGCCCGCCAGACACTGTGGAATAGGTCGTGACGGCTGAAGATGTAGCCTGGGCGCGAGGCCATAAACGCCAGCAGGTTGAACTCGATTGGCGAAAGCCTCACCTCCCGCTCACCCACCTTCACCCGCCGCTCAGTCAGGTCAATCCAGAGATCCTGGATCAGGATCTCGCCGCTCCACGCCTGGGGGTCGCCGCGTCGCAGCAAGGCGTTGACGCGAGCGACCAGCTCACGCGAATCGATCGGCTTGATCATGTAATCATCCGCCCCCATCTTGAAGCCATAGATGAGCAGATCTATGTCGCGGCTGGCATTGATCAGCAGGATGGGCAGGTGACTGAGCAGCCGCAACTGGGCGCAGGCAGCAAAACCGTTCGTTTGGGTGTTGCTTACATCGAGGACGATCATATCGTATTGGCCGTGTTCGATGCTGATGACCGCATCGAGGACATCGTCAATCGCGGTGATGACGTGGTTCGCCTGTTCAAGGATGACATGGAGGAATGTGGCGGTAGCCCGATCACTGGACGCCACCAGGATACGCTTGCGGGCAGCTAGCGGACGCCGACGTATGGGAGTAACCATAATTCATCACGCACTCTGGTCAAGTAGATACTCGACCTCAGATTGGGTCAGCAGGTGGGGGGGGCGCTGGCCCTCAATTACTGCCGCATCAACCACGCAGCGGCAGATTCCCTCCAGTGAAGGGATGTCGTACATGACATTGAGCAATACTTCCTCGATGGTGCTGCGCAAGCCGCGCGCGCCAGTGCGATGCTTGATCGCCTTGTCGGCAGTGGCCTCCAGCGCATCCTGGGTGAAGACTAGCTCCACCTTGTCGAGAGCAAAGAACTTCTGATACTGGCGCACAATTGCGTTCTTCGGCTCGGTGAGGATGCGGATCAGGGTGGCGCGGTCGAGCGGCTCCAGCGCGACGTTGATCGGCAGGCGACCAATGAACTCGGGGATGAGGCCGTACTTGAGCAAATCTTCAGGGACAAGCTGGTTGAAGAGGCGGGCGCTCTCCTCCTCGCGCTCCTGCGGCGACTGCACGCGGGCGAAGCCGATGTTACGCTTGAAGCCAACCCGCTTGGCGATGATCTCCTCCAGGCCCTCGAACGCGCCGCCGCAGACGAATAGTACGTTAGTGGTGTCAAGCTGGATGAACTCCTGGTGAGGGTGCTTGCGCCCGGTCTGGGGCGGCACGTTGGCAGTGGTGCCTTCGATGATCTTGAGCAGGGCTTGCTGCACCCCTTCGCCCGATACGTCGCGGGTAATCGAGGGGTTGTCGCTCTT
>QHBQ01000232.1 GCA_003243865.1 Candidatus Chloroheliales bacterium
CTGGCAGTGCAGTGGCATAGCGCGACCCAGAACACCACCCAACCCGCCTCCCGCGACACCACCCGTCAGGAGGTCTCTGCCTCGATCGTCCGCTTCGAGCGGGAGCAGACCGACCTTAAGCAACAGGTGGGCCAACTACGCGCCGAACTGAACGGCCTGCAACAGCAGAGTGCGGCCAGCCAGGGTTCGCTGGGTAGCGCGCAGAAGATGCTCAAGCAGCAGCAGGTTGAGGCGGGCCTGGTGCCGCTGCGCGGGCCGGGCGTGATCGTCACCTTCGACGATAGCAAAGTGAGCAACATCCCCAACGGCGAAGACCCCGCCCACTACATCATCCACGAGTATGACCTGCGCGACGGCATCAATACGCTGCTCGGCGCTGGCGCGGAGGCAATCTCGCTCAACGGTGAGCGACTGGTGAGCAACAGTTCGGTCTACTGTGTCGGCAGCACCATTATCGTGAACAGCACCCGTCTCTCGCCCCCCTACGTCATCAATGCTATTGGCGACAGCCGGATGCTTCACGATGCGATGATGAACTCGCCACAAATGAGCAAGTTCTTGCAGCGCCGCGCGCTCTACGAGGTGCAGATGACCGTGCTACCCGCCGATGATGTGCAGGTGCCGGAGTACAAGAACGCGCCGACCTTCAAGTACGCCACCCCGATCGAAGGGCAGGGCAAGTAGCGATGATGAACCCAAAGGCCGCCAACATCGGCTGGCGCAAGGTTGCCAGCATCAGCCTGCTGGCATTCGTGCTGGGCTTCATGCTCGTGCTGCAAATCCGCACCGTCAGCCCCGCCTACAAGGAGATGATCAGCCAGCAGTCGGACACTGACCGCGCCGCCTACCTGCTCAAGCTCTACAACAATGTGATTGACCTGCGCGAACAGGTGGGCAACCTCAGCACGCAGATAAACAGCTATAAGACCGGTCAGGACGATACCGCCAAGCTGCTGCACGATGTCAACGATATGCAGGCGCAGAACGGCGCGGTCGCGGTGGCCGGGCCGGGGGTGACGGTCGAGATTAACGGCGAAGCAACGATGTTCGACCTGCAAGATCTGATCAACGAGCTGCGCAACGCAGGCGCAGAGGCAATCGCCCTGAACGGCAAGCGCATCATGCTGCGCACCGTCATCGGCGGCGACGGCAGCAGCGGGTACGTCAGCATTGACGGCGAGCCAGTGCACGGGCCGTACAAGCTGGAAGCGGTTGGTTCGCCCAGCGACTTGCAGACCGCGCTGGAGCGCAAGGGCGGCCTCAAGCAATTGCTGGAGAACAAGCAGGGCCTCACCGTCAAGGTCGCCCGCAGCGAGAAGATCACCCTGCCCAGGAACACGGTAGACTACACCATGACCTACGCCAAGCCCGCCATTCCCACTCCCAAGCCGAACGGCACCAACTGAAGTATACAACAAGAGGTTTAACCTTTGACCGCCGACAACCGCGCCCCGCACACCCCCCTAGAGCAGCTCGCCGCCCGTTACTTCGCGGCCACGTTCGAGCAGTACCCGATTATAGCGACCAGCCTGGGCATCCACGATTACGATGACCGGCTGGGTGATTTTTCCGCCACCGCGTTGCAAAACTATGCCGCGCAGGTGAAGGGGATGCAGGCGGAACTGGCGCAGATTGACCCCGCCGCTCTGCCCATCACCGAACGCAGCGATTACCAGTTGCTGGCAGCTAATATGGAAGATACCCTGCTCGACATTGAGCAGATCAAGGAGTGGCAGCGTTCGCCCCAGCTGTATGCCGATGTTGCGGTATTCTCCATCTTCCTGCTGGTCAGCCGCGAGTATGCGCCGCTGGCAACGCGGCTGCGAGGCGTGCTGGCGCGCCTACAGCAGGTACCGGGGCTGCTCGCGCTAGGCAAGCAGCAGGTGCAGAACCCGCCCGCTATCTTCACCGAGACGGCAATTGAGGGCGGCGGCGGCGCGGTCAGCTTCTTTCGTCAGGCGGTGCCGATGTTTGCCAGCCAACTCGGCGAACAGGATGCCACGCTGAAAGCGGACGTAGTAGCCGCAGCGGAGCAGGCGGCGGCAGCGATGGAGGAGTACGTAATCTGGCTCAACGATGACCTCAGCCAGCGCTCTGACGGCGATTTCGCATTGCGCGGGCTGTATCAGCGCAAGCTGCAGCTTCAACATATGATCGAGCAGACCCCAGCGCAAATCGCCGCCTGGGGTCGCGAATTGTTCACCAATACCCTGGCCCAGATGCGCGACCTGGCCGAGGAGATTGACCCGAACAAGAGTTGGGATGAGATTATCGCCGATACCCGTCGCGACCACCCCACCGCCGACGGCCTGCTGCTCGCCTATCGCGGCGAAACCGAGCGGCTGCTCGCCTTCCTCAATCATCACCAGCTTGTCACCATCCCCCCTGGCGAGTTGGAGATAGTGGAAACCCCGACCTTCCAGAGAGCTACCTATCCGTATGCAGGCTACGCGCAGCCCGGCGCGTTCGATGCGGTGCAGACCGGCCAGTTCTGGGTCACGCCGGTGAACCCCAACAGTAGCGCGGCGGAGCAGGAGCAGCAGCTTGAGGAACACGCCTGGGCCTGGATCCCCATCATCGCCCTGCACGAAGGCTACCCCGGCCACCACCTGCAACTGCTGCGCGCCAACCAGGCCAGCACCTACATCCGCAAGCATCTCGGCTTCAGCAGCCTGTTCGTCGAGGGCTGGGCGCTTTACTGCGAACAGATGATGGGCGAGGTTGGCTACTACACCGACCGTCGCGTGAAACTGAGCCAGTTGCGCGGCCAACTCTGGCGGGCAGCGCGGGTGATGATTGATGTCGGCTTGCAGATGGGGGCGATGAGCATAGACGAGGCGATCAGGCTGCTCTCAGACCAGGTGAAGTTCTCCCCCGAGTCGGCGCGGGGCGAGGTGCGCCGCTACACGATGACCCCCGGCCAGCCAATGAGCTACCTGCTAGGCAAGGACGCCATCCTCCGCCTGCGCGACGAAGCCCAGTCCCGCTGGGGCCAGTCCTTCAGCCTGCAACGTTTCCACGACCGCCTCCTCAGCAGCGGCTCAATCCCGATGAAGCTGGTGCGCGAGGAGTTTTGGGCGGCTGCGGAAGGCGGTTAGAACCGCGGAAAACGCGGAAACGACGCGGAAGACGCGGAAGGGGTGAGGCAAGGTTACTGGTCACGACGGGCATTGCTGGCGCTGCACCAGGGCGTATGCGATTCGCCCCTACGTCATTGGTGCCTGACCTCCTCATCTAAAACCCGTCGCGCCAGCAGCAGCAACCCCAAACCTACGAGCAGCAGCACCCCACCCGCCCCCAGCATGAAGACCGGAAAGTACCAGAGCGAAAAGAAGGAATTGACGCGGGCGGCGCTGGGGCGGTCAGGGCTGTACAACACTCCCACCCTATCGCCCACCTTGTATGGCTCGTTGGTCGAGCTGTATGACATGGTGAAGGTGATCGGAGCGAAGTTGGCGGGGAACTGCACGACTGGGTAGCTTATTCCCTTGTCAGCGGTGGTGAAGCCAATAACCGTGCCGCTGGCGCTGGTTGACCCGCCGACCGATATAGCGGTGAAGATGGCAAACAATATCCCCACCAGCAAAGCAATCGCGCCGAACATCACCAGGACAACCCCGATGCTGCTTAGTATGCGGTTCGTCAACCCTCATCTCCTTGCTTATACCAATTCGCTATTGCAATTATCACTTTTGGTGTAGGGGCGAACTGCTGATCGCCCTGCTAAACTGTGTAACACCTAAAAGTGTTGAGGGCGGTACGGATCCACCCCCAGCCCCTCTCGATGGGAGGGGAGTTAGCCCCGGCCGCGAGTGGCTGGAGGGGTATTCGCTAAGGCGGTGGCGCTGGCACCAGATAGTTGCGCGCAATCCAGCCGGTGTCGCCGTTCTCATCGAGGGTGCGAACGTAGGTCCAGGTGCCATCGATATTGGTCTGGTCGGGTCCGATTATCTGCACTATCTTCCCTTCCGGCAGGATTCTGACCCCGTTCGCATTCGGCTTGGGGTCACTGCGCAACCTTACTCCAGTGCCGCCGGTATTCACCACCTGCACATATTCGGCTTTAATCGCCAACTCCTGCGGTGTGGGGATTGGCTCTGACGTGTTGGTCGCCTCTGTGGCAGGGGTATTCAAGGCCAGGGTAGGTGGCGGCATGTCAGTTACCTTGATGGTGTAGATGATATTGCCAATCTGCATCTTGTCTACCACATCCTGACCGGAGACGACCTGGCCGAAGTTGGTATAGCCGCCACTGGGTGCGCCGGTCTTCGGGTC
>QHBQ01000345.1 GCA_003243865.1 Candidatus Chloroheliales bacterium
TGGCTGGTCGGCCACAAGCGGTCACTGCGCGCGGCACGGATTGTTGCCTATCGCCAACTGCTGGGCAACGGTCTGCGCCGCTACGTTCGCCCCGCGGCCAGGCCGAAGCTGGCGCTGCTCACTGCCGAGTACCGTCCCCAACCCGGCGGCGTGGGCGACTATACTCACGAACTGGCGAAGGAGATCGGCGCAATCGTGCTGGTGGTGGGGAACAGCCAGCCGATTAGGTTCAACGGGGAAGCGGAGAAAACGGATGCAGGGGCGCAATTCATTGCGCCAAACCCTCCAACCAATCAACCAGGGCGTTATAAATCACGCCCCTACAAGGTTGGCAATGTAGGGGCGCAATTCATTGCGCCCAATAGTGATGGTGAACCTTACATCCTCCATCTAAACACCGGCACCGGCTGGGGGATGTTGCGGTGGGTACATCGTGCGCTGCTACGCGAGCGGATTGACGCACTGAACATTCAGTACCAGACCGGCGCGTACTGGATGCACCCCGCAGTGAACTTCCTACCCCTCTACCTCAAGCTGCGCGGCAATCCTGCGCGGGTGACAGTCACGTTCCACGATTTGCTGCTGCCTTACCTCTTCCCCAAAGCTGGGCCAGTGCGACGATTGGCAAACTGGCTGCTGTTCAAGTTCAGCGATGCGGCAATTGTCACTAACGTCGAGGATGCAGCCGCGACCGGGGGTTGGGGCGACAAGGTGCAGGTCGTGCCAATCGGCAGCAACATCGCGGTTGCGCCGCCTGATGATTACTCTAGGAATGTGTGGCGGCAGGAGCAGGGTATCGCTGACGGCGATGTGCTGGTCGCCTACTTCGGGCTGCTGCACCAGAGCAAGGGGCTGGACACTCTACTGTACGCACTGGCAAAGCTGCCNNCNCGCTTCAAGCTGGCGNTTGTNGGTGGCGGCNCTGGGGANAGCGACNTNACCAACCGNCGCTTTNCGGCNCAGATTGACNCCGCGATAGAACGGCTGGGGCTGGGTGAACGTATTATNCGTAGCGGGCAAATACCTGAACGCGAGGTGTCGGCTTGGCTGTGCGGCGCGGACATTGCCGCCCTGCCCTTCCGCGACGGCGCGACTATGCGCCGTGGCAGCCTGCTGGCCACCCTCACGCACGGCTTGCCTACCATTTCAACCACCATGCCTTCCCAGGTAGGGCGTGATAAATCACGCCCCTACATCAATGGCTCTGTAGGGGCGCAATTCATTGCGCCCCAGCGGGCAGACATAAGCCTGCCAGAGTTGAAGGATGGCGAGAACCTGCTGCTGGTGCCGCCTGATAATGCCGATGCGCTGGCCGCCGCGATCGTGCGGCTGGCTGGTGATGAGGTGCTGCGGGCGCGACTGAGCGACGGGGCGCGGGCGCTAGCCGCCCAGGTCGGCTGGGAGCGCATCGCCGAACAGGTGCGAACGGTAATGAGGGGATAGAACTTCGACGTGAGTTAAACGTTAACTGAGGTAGATTGAACATCACACCCAAAGCAATAGAACATAAACGAACACTTCCCTCATTTGTATCTCTGAGCGCAGGGTTGACCTGGCCGCGCGTTGCGGTGCTGCTGCTGACCGGCACAGGGCTGTTGCTGCGCTATTACCACATCAACGCCCAGAGCTTCTGGTTCGATGAGGCCGATATTGTGGCGCGATCACACGCCGACATTGGCTCGCTGCTGCTCGCCTTCACCAGCGCGGGCGAGAATGGGCCACTCTACACCCTGCTGCTGCACTTCTGGAGTCGCATCTTTGGCGAGAGCGAGGCGGCAGTACGGGCGCTGTCCGCCCTGTTTGGCACCCTGACCATCCCGCTCATCTACCTGTTCAGCAGCGCACTGCTGCGGGCGGGCGGTGCGGCGGCACGCTGGGCCGAAGGTGTAGGTGTGCTGGCGGCGGCGGTCTTGACCATTGCGCCATTCCACATCTGGTACTCGCAGGAGGCCAAGATGTACGCCCTGGTAGTGCTAGCCACGCTGGGCAGTATGTACGCCTTCGTGCGGGCGCTGGAGCGGGATAGGCCAGGGCGGTGGGTCACTTACGTGATAGTGACTCTGCTGGCGCTCTATGCGCATGGCATGGCGGTGCTAATCCTGCTCGCCCAACTACTCTACTATGCCTGGCTGTTGGTGACCCGGCGGCGCAGGCTGGCAAATTCGCGCTACTGGCTGCGCGCCACCCTGGTAATGCTGCTGCCGTTCATCCCCTTGCTCATCCTGCGCGCCGATTATCTATTGAGTACCGCGCAGATAAGCCCATTCTATTCGCCCACCACCCTCGGCGACATCCTCCAGGCGGTCATCGTCAAGTTCAGCTTGAACCGCCTGCCCGCCGGGATGCAGGGCTGGGAACTGGCGGGCGGCGCACTCTTCACCATCCTTGCCATGATCGGACTGATGACAGCTAACCCCTCCCCCAAAGGGGGAGGCTGGGTGGGGGAGCAAAACCCCTCCCCCAAAGGGGGAGGCTGGGTGGGGGAGCATAGCCAACCCTCAGCACTCAGCAC
>QHBQ01000039.1 GCA_003243865.1 Candidatus Chloroheliales bacterium
GAGTTGCTTGCCCATGTGGACATTGCCGCCATCCTGCACGACTTTGGCAAGGAGACGAGGCGGCAAGACCCGGTGTTCCACTTCTACGAAACATTCCTGGCCGCCTACGATCGCACTCTGCGCGAGGGGCGCGGTGTGTACTATACGCCGGAGCCGGTGGTCTCCTACATCGTGCGCAGCGTTGACCATCTGCTGAAGCAGGAGTTCGGCCTGCCAGAGGGGCTCGCCGACACCGGCACGGTCAGCGTCAACCCGCCGCCCACCGCCAGCGACCGCATGCCGATACAGACACCAGTGGTAATCCTCGACCCCGCCACCGGCACCGGCACGTTTCTGCATGAGGTGGTGCGCCAGATCTACGATGAGAACTTCGCGGGCAAGAAGGCCGGGGCGTGGCCCGGCTACGTCTCCCGCCACCTGCTGCCGCGCTTGTTCGGCTTCGAGCTGTTGATGGCTCCCTACACCATCGCCCACCTCAAACTCAGCCTGCAACTGCGCGAATACGGCTACGAGTTCGGCGAGCATGACCGCCTGCGTATCTACCTGACTAACACGCTGGAGGAGCCGGAGGGCCAGCAGCAGGCGCTATTCGCCGACTATCTGGCGCAGGAAGCCAACGCCGCCAACGATGTGAAGCGCAACGCGCCGGTGATGGTCATCCTCGGCAACCCACCCTACTCTGGCACATCGGCCAACAATGGCGACTGGATTAAATATCTACTGCACGGCGAAGCCTCGACCATGTTGAGCAAGACAGCGCATATGACTGAGCAGCAGCTTGCCGACAGCTATTTCCACGTGGACGGCCAGCCGCTGGGCGAACGCAACCCCAAGTGGCTAAATGATGATTACGTGAAGTTTATCCGCTTCGCCCAGTGGCGCATCAATCGCACCGGCAAGGGTATGCTAGCCTTCATCTCCAACAATGGATACCTTGACAATCCCACCTTTCGCGGGATGCGTGAGAGCCTGCTGCAAACCTTTGACGAAATATACATCCTTAACCTGCACGGCAATAGCAAGAAGCGCGAAACTAACCCCGACGGTGGGCCAGATGAAAATGTGTTCGACATCCAACAAGGCGTGGCGATTGGTATTTTTATCAAGCGCGATGGTCAACCTAGCACACAGACTGCTACTGTGTATCATGCCGACCTGTATGGCGACCGCGATGCTAAGTACCAAACGCTTAATGATAGCGACATTAGCGCAACAGAGTGGGTAAAGCTGGCTCCGCAGTCGCCTGGCTATTTGTTCATTGCTCAGGACCTAGATTTGCATGAGGAATATGAACAAGGATACAAAGTCACAAGCATCTTCGGAACAGGGAGCGAAAAGGCGGACCAAGGCAAGGTATGGGGTTTGGGCGTAATTACTCATAATGATGACCTACTACTAGACTTTGAGCGCGGTAGGTTGGAACACCGTTTTGAACTTATAGAGGGTATTGCAACCGATGATGAGGTTAGTGCTGCGTTGAATCTGAACGACGGCACGTATTGGAGTATGAAGCGCGAGCGAGACAAAGTTCGCGCTTACCCCTGGCGCAACTTCATTAAACCTTATCTTTACAGACCATTTAACAACCGATGGATTTGTTACGAGCCGAACCTAATGGAGATTGGGCGTGGGGGTGCGTCTAAGCACGTCACAGGTCATATGTTGAACGGTAGCAATATAGCTCTTCTGACGACTCGCCAGACCAAAGAGCCATTTGATGCCTTTTGTACCGCATATGCCTCAGCCCATAAATCCTTGTCTGCTTATGATGGTACGTACATCTTCCCTCTCTACCTCTACCCCGACACCATCCCGGGCAGCAAACGTAAGCCGCAGCCATCCATGTTCGAGACAGCTGACGGTGGTGTGGGCGGGCGGCAGGCCAACCTTGATGCCAGGTTCGTCAGGGAGTTCAGCGCGAAGCTGGGCCTGACCTACGTACCCGATGGCAGGGGCGATTTGCAGCAGACGTTCGGGCCGGAGGATGTGTTCGACTATATGTATGCGGTGTTCCACGCGCCAGAGTATCGCCGCCGCTACGCCGAGTTCCTCAAGATAGACTTCCCCCGCCTGCCGCTGACCAGCAATGTAGAGCTATTCCGCGCCTTGTGCGGGCTGGGCAGGCAGCTTGTCGCCCTGCATCTGTTGGAGAGCAAGCCGAAGTCGCCCGCCAGCTACCCGCTCAACGGCAGCGACATGGTGGAGGTGGTGCGCTATGAACCTGCCCAGGGGAGTGAGAGCGGCAAGGTGTGGATAAACAAGCAGCAGCATTTCGCGGGGGTAACGCCTGCGGTGTGGGAGTTCCAGATTGGCGGCTATCAGGTGGCCGAGAAGTGGCTGAAGGACCGCAAGGGGCGCAAGCTGGTCTATGAGGACATCGAACACTATCGCCAGATCATCGCCGCGCTGGGCGAGACGATGCGGCTGATGGCCGAGGTGGACGAGGCAATCGAGCAGCATGGCGGCTGGCCGATAAAGTAAGCCCCCGTACCCCTATTAGCCCTTTGCCATTTATATTTGTGAGACTGAGACTGTGAGACTGTTCGATAGGATGTATGGTAGCTAGGCGGTTCGGGGGTGATGTAGGTTTGGTCTTGCTCTTCCATTAGCACCCTTGCTCTAGGATTTCTCTCACCGATTTCCCTTTATGAAGTTCTATGGCACCCTCATGAGGGATAGCTTTGGTGATACCCTCAAGTTCTACTGTGAGCGGGTAGGTAGCTGCCGGATTATAAAATAGACAAGCATCAGCCCAATATGCAGGAATGTTCTGTGGCCGCGCTCCAATTATCAAGAGTACAGCACTTATATGGCTAGTTGGTTTCCGCCCACTGGTCAAAGCCCCATCTGGTATCTGTACTACTTCAATCTTAGGCTCACTAGTATCGGGACTGATGACTATTCCCGTCTCGCCGAACAGTGATTTATATAGGTCATTTGGGTTTATTGCGGCACCTAGAGCGTTAATCACAACCATATAAGGTATGGTTACATCTTGATATTTCTCTGCTTTTGCGAATACGCTTTCTCTGATGGCCTTACTCGGCAGATACCTTGGCGGGAATCCATAGAATGGCGGCAGGCCAAATAGCTCACCTTTACCGCGATCCTCTCCTTGCTTGACGTGAGGCCAGCAAGTGATACTCCACACATCATGTCTAAAGGTCCATTCTTCCACAAGCCTATGTGTTTCACTGTAGCCGTCTACCTCATTGTAGTCCAAT
>QHBQ01000347.1 GCA_003243865.1 Candidatus Chloroheliales bacterium
GTGAGCGCGGGGCGTCCGGTTTGCAGCACCAGTGGTTCCCAGTAGTTCACCGAGCCAAAGCCGCGCGAGCAGCCCAGTGTGTCCTCCTCGACCAGATGGTTGGTGTTGCGATCGTAGAGCAGCGGGTTGCGACACCAGCCACGTTTGCGTAGCGGTGACGGCTCGTAGTGGCGACAGGTCGCGCACTTCTTGTCCTTCACCTCTGCATTGTGAACCAGGTTGTTGCCTGCCATACGCCCCCCTTGTCTAGCCTTCTCGTATCCCGCACATTCTAGCACACCACCATGCTTACGTCAAGCAGGCAGTGGGGTTTGTATTATTAAACGGTATGACAGGGAATGGGTTATTCGAGGAAAACAGGGCCAACCGCCGCACANGAGTCATCCCTAATTTTGCGAACAATGAACGAGCTAGCCTGCCGATCAACATCAATCTAAGCCCCCAGCGGGGGTTGGGGGAGAATCTCGAAGCGCATAGGCATCAAATTAAGACGAAAGCCGAGGGTGANNGAGNGGGTCTGGGGGTCTGCCCCCAGCTGATGCAACCTCACCAATGCTACTGGTAAGCGCAGTGGTTGCCCGCTCAGGCATGGCGCGATGATGCTTAATCCCGGCATTGCTGCCAGTCAGCCTCTGGGGGCTTACCCCCAGACCCCTTGTATGTTCCCCACCCTAACCCCTGCCGACTAAACCCTCGGTGGTGCGCTGACGTGCGGCTTCGTACAGCACGATGCTGCCTGCTACGGCGGCGTTGAGCGATTCGATGCGACCAAACATCGGCAGACGCAGCAGGAAGTCGCACTTCTCAGCGGCGAGGCGTTGCAGTCCGCTACCCTCGCTGCCAACCACGATCACCAGCGGGCCGCGCAGGTCAACCTTGCTGTACAGTTGCGCGCCTTCCTCCTGCAAGCCTGCCACCCACAGCCCCGCCGCCTGCAACTGCTCGATGGCACGCGGCAGATTGTTGACCGTGGCGATTTGCAGATGCTCGATTGCGCCCGCCGAGGCGTTGCTGACCGCCGGGGTAATCAGCGCAGCGCGCCGCTCCGGCAGCACCACGCCCGCAACTCCCGCCGCCTCAGCGGTGCGCAGCAAGGTGGCAACGTTCTGCGCGTCTTGCAGATGATCGAGGGCTAGCACCAGCGGGTCTTGCTGGCCCGGCAACGCGGCGAGCAGGTCATTAAAGTCGGCATAAGGGTAAGGGCTGGTGTCGAGCGCAACGCCCTGGTGGTTCGCGCCGCTGGTCATCTGGTCGAGACGCAAGCGCGGCACGTTCTGCACCGCAATGTCCTGTCGCTTCGCCTCGGCCACCGCCTCACCCAGCGCGCCGCTATCTTCCTGTACCAGCACACCCTCGGCAAGCAGCAGGCGGTTCAGTTGGCGTCGCCCCGCGCGTAGCGCCTCGCGCACTGCGTTGCGGCCATACAATAGTTCGCTCATGCGGGTCTCCTTACAGGGCGAACAACAGTTCGCCCCTACAGACAAAATGGCTTTGCGGCGAACTTAATATACCACACTTCCCGCTTTGACACCCCCAGCACACGGCGGTTATAATAGCTGCGCCATGTGCATCATTGTAGCCCAAAATCCAAAACCAGAAATCCAAAACCCGTGCGCGTCGTTATCATCGGCCTGGGCGGGGTGAGTCGCACCTTCTACAACTGGCCGGAGCGAACCCTGGGCCGGGCGCTGGTGCGGCGCGGCCATGCGGTGGCGGCCTATGGCTACCTCACTGACGCGCCGGACATGAGCCGCGACGAGGTGATTGACGGCATCAGCGTGGTGCGCGTGCCTGCCCGCATCTGGGGCAACCGCCGCTTCGAGGCGGCGCTGGCCCGTGAAGCCCGCCCCGATATCGTCCATATCATGCACCCGCGCAACCCGCTGGCTTTCACTGCGGCTCGCCATTACCGCCGCCTCGGCGTGCCAGTGGTCTACACCTGGCTCGGCCCCTTCCATGACGAGTATCTGGTGGATGATCGCGATGCCCCCTACGATGCGCCGCCGCACTTTGATCGCCTCATATTCAACCCGGCCACTGCGCTGCGCCGCGCCCTGACCAACCGCCGGGTGAAGTACACGCTGCGCAACTTTGCGCTGCACTGGCCGCTGAAGCAGGCAAGCTGGTGGCTGCCCTGCTCACGTCACGAGGCGGGCGTGCTTGAGCAGATGGGTATTCCCCCTGCACGCACCAGTGTAGTGCCACTCTGGATTGACCCTGCGCCCTATCAGCAGCCGCCGGTGCCGGTTCCCGGCGTCGAGGGCGCAACTCGCCCCTGGTTGCTGTATATCGGCCAGCTTACCCGCCGCAAGTGCTACGACCTGGTGGTAGAGGCGATGCCGCGCATCGTTGCCGCTTGCCCCACCGCGAGCTTCCTGTTCGTCACCCACAACCCGGCCCAGCGCGAGCAACTGCTGCAGATGGCGGCACAGCGGGGGGTTAGTGAGCACCTCCGCTTCCTCGGTCGGCTCAGCGATGAAGAGAAATCCACGCTGATGAAGCAGAGCGATGTCTACCTCTACCCCAGCCGCTACGAGGGCTTCGGCCTGCCGCTGCTGGAGAGCATGGCCGCGGGCGTGCCGCTGATCAGCAGCGACATTCCGGTGGTAAACGAGATAGTGCAGCACGAGTACAACGGACTGCTCACCCCCTACAACGATGCGCCCGCCATTGCCGCCGCCGCCTTGCGCCTGCTGCACGACGATGCGTTGCGCCAGCAGCTAATCGTGGGCGGCCACGCTACCCTACGGGAGCGCTACGCTGAGGATAAGCTGATTACCAAAGTGGAGAGCTATTACCAGCGGGCGATTGAATTTGCCCATCGTCAGGGGGGTAAATTATGCGCATCTTCATCGTCGGCGCAACCGGCGTGCTGGGCCGCACTCTAATACCGCTGCTGCGGGAACAAGGCCACACAGTGCGGGCACTGGTGCGCGACCGCGCCAAGTTGTTCGCTGACGTTGGCATGGAGACTATGGTCGGCGACCTGCTCGATGCCAGTATTGAATCCCAATTGCCCACAATGCTGAATGGCTGCAACGCCGCCGTTCACATTGCCACTGCCATCCCCCGCAACCCTGCTGCCCCCGCAGCGTGGCAGACGAACAACCGCTTGCGCACCGAGGGTACCCGCCGCTTGCTTGACGCAGCACTGGCGGCGGGTGTGTCGCGCTACATCCAACAGAGTATCGTGATGGCCTATGCGGATGGCGACGACCGCTGGCTCGACGAGAGCGCCCCGTTCGATACCACCCCTGCCCGCGCCAGTGTTGCCCTGCCGGTGATGACGATGGAAGCAATGATCCGTGAGGTTGCAGCCAGTCAGTTGCAGTGGTGCATCCTACGGGGCGGTGCGTTCGTCGGCCCCGGCACGGCGCAAGAGAATCTTATTACTCAACTTCTGGTTGGGCAGGTGGTTGTTCCTGATGGTGGCAGCAACTTTATCTCGCCGATTCACGTTGCCGATATGGCTGTCGCCGTGATCGCCGCGCTTGAACGGGCCAGCGCTGGCTCTACCTTCAATATCGTGGATACGCCACAGCGTTATGGTGACTACGTGGACAACCTTGCTGACCGACTTGATGCCCCTCACCCGCAACGCGACCCGAACCTCCCAACCCCATCCTCCTGGCGCTGCACCAACCAGGCTGCCCGTGAGATGCTAGGCTGGACACCAACTCATAGTATCTGGCCCAATCGTAGCCTACAGAGTGCAGACAGCAGTGATAACTGAACCGGAGAGCCAGCCGCAGCGCCGTTGGTGGCAGCAGGAGCTCGCCCTGCTGGGCAGCTATCTTGCCCCTCGCCGCCTGCTTGTGCTAGTCCTACTGCTGATTGCGCTGGCAGGCGGACTAGTCATTGCCTACCAGTTCCCGCCCGCGCAATATTTCGTGGATGTTGGGGCATTCGACGATGAACCGTACATCGTCAACTTCCACAGCGCCAACCTCGACGGCAGTGACAGCTACCGCACCACTGATTACTACTCGTACATCACCATCCCCGGCACTGGTAGTCTGCCCTACACATTGACCCTGCGGTTGGACGGCAGCAACCCGACCAACCTGGCCCAGCCGCTGACCACTACTGTGTTCGTCGGTGGGATGAATGTATATAGCAGCAGGCTGAAAGGGGGCTGGCAAGAGCTATCCCTTACCATCAATCA
>QHBQ01000339.1 GCA_003243865.1 Candidatus Chloroheliales bacterium
GCGTACAGCACCGTGCCGCCCAACCGATAGTCGCCGTCGGGCTGCAGATCCTTGCTGATATGGCCGATTACCAGGTAGTCTATCATGGGCAACGGGCGTGAGGATAATAAAATAGGGCGCATCGTTGCGATGCGCCCCGCTGATTATGATGCTTACGCCTGGGCGGGTTCCTCGTCGGGTTCGGCCAGCGCTTCATCGCTGCTGTAGTCACCGGTATCCACAAAGCCTTCAATTTGGGCAGCCTCACCCTTCGGCACNTAGTCTTCGCCCTTGAGCATAATGACTACTCGCCGCTCCTTGCCTTCGCCGGTGCTTTCAGTNTAGACATCGCGATTATCCTGCAANGCNAGATGGACGATGCGCCGCTCGGCTGGCGGCAGCGGCTCCATCTCTTGGGGTTCGCCGCTCTCCACTACCCGCTCGGCAAGGCGTAGGGCGAGGTTGGCAAGCTGCTCGGTGCGGCGCACGCGGTAGCCTTCCACGTCAATAACCACCCGCTCCCAACCCTTCAGCTTCTTGTGCAGTACCACGTTCATCACGAACTGCAAGGCGCTAAGGTTGTCGCCGTGCTTGCCGATGAGCAGCCCCTTATCGGCATCATCCACCTCGAACACTTCCAGCACCAGGGTCTTGGGGTCGGCCATCCCTTCAGGGGTCTCCTGCTTGCTGTCGCGCTGCGCCACCTTGGCGGGAATGTCGAGCAGGTCGAGCAGGTCTTCGAGCATCTCGCCCGCCATCTGCGCGCTTTCGTTTTCGTACTCCGCCAGGGTTGCCTGGGGGCTGCCGCGGAAGTCGCTGCGGAAGCCACTGTGCTGCTCACCGCGCCCATAGCCGCCACCGCCGCTGCGCCGTTCATCGCGCCCTCGTCCGTAGCCGCCGCCGCCACTGCGACGGTCATCACGGCGTTGACCGGTACCCCAGGGCCGCGCAGTCTGCGGGGCGGGGAAGCTGCCCCCAGCAGCCGGGGGTGGGGTGCCGTAAACAGGGCCGCGCCGGCCGCCTTCGGCGAGGGGCGCGCTGTCGGTTCCTGGTGTCGCCAGGCGCGAACCGGCCGCCTGGATACGGGCCAGTATCTCCGGCTTGATGCTGACCCTGACCAACACTTCATCGTCATCCTCGCGCCCGCCGCTCAAGACCTCGACGTTGACCTCGTTGCGGGTACGGCCCAGTTGCTCAAGCGCAAGGCGAACCGCCTCCTCTGTAGTTTGTGCCTGTATCTCAACGCTGTGCATCTTCTTCCCTTTCGTGCGCTCCCTAGCGCACTGCCCGCTGCGGGCAAATCTTGTCGGATAAAATCTGAGCCAGGGGCGGCTTATCCCCCTGGCTGATGCAGGGCCAGCCCCTGCTCACTTCCGCTTCTTCTTACGGGCCAGCATCTGCTCGTAGGTTAGCTGCTGCGCGGCGGTGCGGGTGCTGCCGTTGTCGCCGCTGCTGGCAGCCGGTTCGACCGCCTTCACCTTCACACCACTGCTTGAGCCATTGCTCGACCCGTTGCTTGCCGCGCTATTCGTTCCATTACTGTGGTTGGCGTAGTAGCCGCCGTAGATGGTGGCGCTGCTGCCATTGCCGCTGCCGCTGCTGCTACGGCTGGTTGTGCTGACCGCCCGACTGGGGGTCTCCGCCTTGGCCTCGTCGCCGTTATCGGCGACAGTCGTGGTGATCCCCGCTGCGCCGTTGCGCTTGGCCTGCTGCTCGGCCTGCGCCGACATACTCTGCTCCATCAGCTTGCCTACGAAGGAAGTCTTCTTCTTCGCCCGGTTCGCCTCAATCTCCTCCTGGGTCAACTTGCGCGGCATGAATTTGTCGGTGTTGGACTTGGGCAGGAAGGGAAAGATGTCGGCCAGCGAACCCCAGCGGATCAGCATATACGACTGCACCGCTTGCAGGATGCTGGAGGTAGTCCAGTACAGCACCGGGCCGGTCGCCCAGCCCCAGTAGATGAAGATAATGTAGATTGGGGTGAGCAGCATTAGGTTGTTCATCATCTTGGCCTGGCCATCCAGCACCCGGCCGGGCGGAATCGCCATCCGTTGGGCGACTAGCTGAAACAGGCCGCTAGCGACTGGCAGGATGTGCAGCGGGTCTGGCCCGTTCAGGTCGCTGATCCAGGCAAAACCCTGCGAAAAGATGGGGTCGTGGTGAGTGGACAGGCCGAAGATTGCCGCGCTTAGGGTGATGAAGATGGGGATTTGCAGCAGCAGTGGCAGGCAGCCGCCCAACTGGCTGACCCCATACTGGCGATATAGATCCTGCGTCTCCTGCATGATGCGGGTCTGATCGCCCTTGTACTTCCGCTGGATTTCCTTGATTAGCGGGGAAAGCGTCTGCATCGTCAGCGACGACTTCATCGCCTTATTAGTCAGCGGGAATGTTAGCAACCGCAGGATGATAGTGAAGACGATGATGCCCAGGCCAGGATTGCCTACTAGCGTACTTAGGCCCTTCAGCGCCCACTGAGCAGCGACGACGATGGGGAGGAAAATGTCCAAATCTGATACTCCTTACGTGATCTACGGTACCGGGTCGTAGCCACCAGGATGGAAGGGATGGCAACGGCCAATCCGCTTGATCGCCATCCAGCCACCCTTGATTGCCCCATGCTTCTGCACTGCCTCGTAGCCGTAGTGGGAGCAACTGGGATAGAAGCGGCAACTGGGAGGCAGCAATGGGCCGATTGTGAGCTGATACAAGCGAATCAGCAGCATGAATACGTATTTCATGACGAAACCTGAGTTTCCGTTGGGGTGGGAATTAGTTTGCTCTTCAGCAGCAAGTCGTCCACCGCCGCGCCAACCTCGGCCAAGCCGCTGCCCACGCAGGCGGGGCGGGCTACCAGCAGGATGTCCACGCCCGGCTTCAGTTGGAGAAGGCGGCGGTTCACGGCTTCGCGCAGCAGACGCTTCGCTCGATTGCGGAGGTGCGCTTTGCCCAGCCGCTTGCCCGCCGCCAGCCCGATACGGCTCTGTTCCTGTTGATTGGGTCGTATGTACATCGCTACCAAGCGATTGCTGTAGTTGCGCCCCTGCTCTCGCGCCAGCGCGATTTCGGCCTCGTTGCGCAGCCGCTGTTCGCGCTTCACCTGGCTTACTCCTTACTGGTCGGCAATGGACAGCCGCTCGCGGCCCTTGCGCCGACGCGCGGCAATTACCGCCCGCCCGCCTCGCGTGCGCATTCGCACTAGAAACCCATGCGTGCGCTTGCGCGGCACCTTCTTGGGCTGGTAAGTCCTTTTCGGCATTAACTTGCGTTCTCCTCTCGGTAATCAGTCGGCTGATGCGGCGCCGCTCTTTGGGCATAATACGACCTCTACAGACTAACGCTGCGCTATTCAGATTATACCGCTTTTTACCCACCTTCGTCAAATCGGTTTGACAAGATCGCGCTTATAGGATATGATTCACCTGACAAGGGCAATGTTTCATAAATGCCTATTTAAGTTAGCGCTCACGCCCTCACCCAACCTCTCCCAGAGGGAGAGGAGTAATAAAGCTATGGATAATACGATCACAATCCCCACCATAACGGCAATCCCAGTGCCAATCTCCCACGCCACCTTCGCCGACTTGCGCGAGGCGGTGCAGCAGGTTGTGCCTGGCGCGGAGCTTGACAAGGTGGAGCGGGCCTACGAGTT
>QHBQ01000158.1 GCA_003243865.1 Candidatus Chloroheliales bacterium
CTCGCGCCAGCATCTAGGTTGCCACTGTCCCAACTGCCATCGCCCGCGGTTGCGGTGTGCGTCACTGCGCCCTTGTTCACGAAGTTGATACTGCCGCCGACGTTGACGGTAATGTTCGCCGGGACGAACTTGTAATCCTGCAACTCGACCGTGGTGCTACCGCCATTGCCGCTTGCCGTCGTCGGCGCGGCGGCTGCCGCAGTGGTTGGGGTGGCGGCAGCAATTGCGGTAGTCGGCGTGGTGGCTACCGCAGTGGTTGGGGTGGCAGCAGGCGCGGCGCTACTACCCTGCACCACGGTAATCGTGCCAGACATACCTTTGCCTGCGGCGGTGCCATGGAACTTACAGTAATAGGTGACTTTGCCAGCGGCGCTGAAGGTGTGACTAAAGCTCGCGCCCACATCCATACTGCTGCTGTCCCAGCTATTGTCGCTGGCGGTGGCCGTGTGGGCCGTTCCGCCTTTGTTCACGAAGGTTACGGTATCACCAACGTTGATGGTGACATCCTTGGGCGAAAACTGAAAGTCCTGCTCCTCAACGGTCACGGTCTTACCCTGCCCGGTCGCGGGTTGGCTCGCCGTAGTCGGCGCAGCCCCAGTTGCGCTGGTGGCAGTTGGCGCAGGTGTGGGGGTTTCTCCGCCACACGCGCTCAGGATCAGGGAAACGGTCAGCAGTATTGACAGCAGCGCTGCTAGGCGGCCAAACTTCTTCACACTATTCTCCTTTTTCTGGATACTAAAACCCAACACCGCTGCCCAGCGGCGAGGCGGAAGTCAGCCCACGTACCTGCCCGCTTGCAGCCACGCAGGGGCTATTATAGCAGATTGGATGCCGTTCATACAATACAAATCGCAAGACCCGTAGGACATTTACGCCGCAGGCGTGCGGCGGCGCAACATCAGCCAGGCCAACAGCCCAGCCACTGCTACGCCAACCACTCCGACGATAACCCAGCCGCTCGCGCCACTGCTTGAAGATGAAGCGGGCGCGGCAGCAATTGCGGTCGGCGTTGCTGCGCTAGGTGCTGGGAGGGCAGTGGCAGTTGGCTGTTCGACCGTTGGAGTTGCAGTAGGGTTGATCGGTGTCGCAGTGCTAGTGACGCCGGTGGCAGGAGTCTGCTCCATAACGGTGGGGGTGACGCTGGTTGGGGTCGGTGGTTCACCCACTGTGGAGGTCGGCATAGGCGTAGCTGCGACACTGACAACCAGCACGGTCGGGGTCGGCTCACGGCGAGGAGTGGCCGTCGCAGGCGGGCGAGTCGGGAGCGCGGGGTGGGGGGTGGGAGTGGCGCGGGCCAGCGGCAGGCCACGACTATCCACCTGATACCACTGCCTCAGCCAGGCGCTGAACTGGTCAATCTCGCCCTGCTGCTCGGCAATCAGGCCCTGGGCGAACGGCTTGAGTTCGGGGCGGGCGGCGCGGTTGGGTACTAGCTGCGCGGCCTCGATGGCAAGCTGGTGGTCGCGGATGAGGTAGAGCAGCACCTGTTTGTCGTAAGCATCGCCCTGCAACTGGTCGAGGTCGGCAATCTGGTGTAGCGCCTCGTTGAGGCTGCCCATGTCCATGCTGGGCATCGCCTTCATGTGAATGAGCGTGGCGGTCATGCTGGTATCGGGCTGGTTGTGGTACCAGTCGTTCAGCCAGCCGATCAGCTGGTCGGCCTCGCGCTGCCGCTTGTCCATCAGACTCAAGGCCAGGGCCTTGATCTCGGTGTGCCTGGCATTGGCCGGTGCGGGACGCAGCAGTTCAACGTCAATCTGATGGTTGGTGATAATATTGCGCATGAAATAGAGGTCGAAGTCTGCGCCGGTGCGGGCCTTCAATGTGTTGGGGTCCATGGCCTGGGCGGCGACTTGCCCGCTACCGCTAATTAGCAGCACGGCAACAAACACGGCAGCCATGATTATCTTCTTCAATGTAGTTTCTCCTTTAACGATAAGCTCTATGGGATTTACGCAAATGTACGGCGTTTGGGTGTATTCCTGAACGAAATCAGCCGGCCGAAACGCTTGACGCTCATCTAACTGCGGCGTATAATATACGATAAATGTGAGATTATGAAGGAGAGTTCTTCCTGTGAAGTTTGCCACCCGAATCAGCAACCTGCCGCCCTATCTGTTCGCCGAGTTGAACAAGAGCGTCAACGCACGACGCAAGGCAGGCATAGATGTAATCAACTTCGGCATCGGCGACCCCGATGTGCCGCCCCCTAGCTTCATCCTCGATAGCCTGAGCATGGAGGTGCGCGACCCAAAGAACATGGCCTACCCCAACTATTACGGCCTGCCGGAGACGCGCCAGGCGATCGCCGACTGGTATAAACGCCGCTTTCTCGTCTCGCTCGAACCCGACACCGAGGTACTGCCCCTGATCGGCTCGAAGGAAGGCATCGCCAACCTCGCCACCGCGATGCTCGATCCTGGCGACATCGCGCTGGTTCCCAGCCCCGGCTATCCGGTCTATCAGCTTGGCACGCTGCTGGTTGACGGCATCAGCCAGATCATGCCCTGCACCGAGGCGACCGACTACCTGCCCGACTTCGACGCCATCCCTCCGCAAATCGCCGAGCAGGCGCGGGTGATGTGGCTCAACTACCCTAACAACCCGACCGGCGCAACGGTTGACCTTGACTTCTTCAAGCGGGCGGTGGAGTACGCGCATCGCTACGACATCCTGATTGCCCACGACAATCCCTACAGCGACATCTACTTCGACGATTACTGCCCACCCAGCGTACTCCAGGTAGATGGCGCGAAGGAGGTGGCGGTAGAGTTCAACAGCCTGAGCAAGACCTACAGCATGGCGGGCGCGCGTATCGGCATGGTGGTAGGCAACGCGCGGGTAGTCGAGGCGTTGGGCCGAGTCAAGAGCAACATTGATAGCGGCGTATTCACCGCAGTGCAGCGCACCGCGATCAAGGCGCTGAGTAGTGACCAGAGTTGGATCCCGCAGCGCAACAAGATCTACGAGCGGCGCCGCGACGTGCTGGTCGAGGCGCTATGTCATGCCGGGCTGCCCTGCCGCAAGCCACGGGCTAGCCTCTATTTGTGGGGCAAGGTGCCGCGCGGATTCACCTCAATGGACTTCGCCTTCCACCTGCTCGACGAGATCGGCGTGTTCGTCACTCCCGGCAGCGGCTTCGGCGGATGCGGCGAGGGCCACTTCCGGATGTCGCTCACGGTCGCCGACCAGCAGGTAGACGATGCGGTGGAGCGGCTCTCCCGCCTGCGGCTGGGATTAGGAGTGCAAAAAGCCCTCAGCGGGGGAGAAATCTCGCCGCGGCGACCAACTAAGCCCCCAGCGGGGGTTGGGGGAGAAATCTCGAAGTGCCAATCATGCTCCTCTGAGCGCTCTATGCTAGGTGGCTGGGGCGGCATTGAGGCTGGGCAACATCTCTCCCCCAAACCCCCGCTGGGGGCTTTTTGCTGCTCGCCTGCTAGGCTACGCCAAGTATCTGCAGCAGAGCAAACGCCGCCAATCCCGCGATGATGGTAATCGCCATGTTGCGACTGCGCCATGCGACCAGCACCCCGAACAGCCCGGCGTACAATGCTGCACCTGCCTCGAAGCTGCCACTGGGAGCGAACAACGCGGGGACGATCAGCGCGGCGAAGATCGCGGGTGGCACATAACTGAGGAAGCGGGCAAGCTGAGGGTTGGGCTGGCTGCGCAGGGTCAGCAGCGGGATGGCGCGGGTGGCGTAGGTGACCAGCGCCATCCCGAAGATAGTTAGCCAAACGTTCATTTTCTGCCCTCCAGCAGCGCGCCAACCAGGCTGCCGCCTACCGCGCCAATCAGGATGTACCAGCTACCCGACAATAGCAGGTGGGCGGCTAGTGCAAGAACACCAGAGACCAGCGCGGCAGCCACTTGCGGGCGGGAGCGGAGATAGGGCATCAGCAGCACGCTGAAACTGAGCGGGAAGACTAGGTTGAGGCCGAGTGATGCCGGGTTAGGGATGACCCCACCGAGCAGTAGGCCCGCAATGGTGCTGAGTTGCCAAATGAAGTATAGGCTGATGTTCGAGCCGAGCAGCAGCCCTGCGCCTGATAGTCGTTCGCTGATACGACGCACCGTCACCGCATAAGTTTCGTCGGTTACTTGAAAGGCAAGGCCAGCGCGTTGCCAGGCGTTGAGATGGCGCAGACCCGGGGCCAGCGAGGCGGTGAGCAGCAGTTGGCGCAGATTCACGATCAGGGTTGCCAGCACGATCGAGAACGGGTTCGCGCCGCTGGCGAACAGCCCAGCGGCAGTGAACTGCGACGCCCCAGCGAAGACTAGTAGTGACATCGCCATCGTCTGCGCCGCATCCAGCCCTGCTGTTCGCGCCGCCAGCGCATAGGCAACGCTAAACGGGGCAACCCCCAACCATAGCGGCAGCGTATCAATAAAGCCGCGCCGAAACTCAGTGATGGCTGACGGCCTGGATACCGTTTCCCCTCGTTCAATGGTAGCGGCAGGGGTTATCTCCACATCATCATCGTCGCTCACCGCCGATTAGCCCTCCGTTTCATTGATGATCGCCTCTGCCTCGATCTCGACTAGCATATCTGCGCTGATCAGGCGGCTGACCTCGACCATACTGCTTGCCGGGCGAATCGCGGCGAAGAACTCGCCGTGCGCCTTGCCGACCTGCTCCCAATCCTCAATGTTGGTAACGTAGATGCGGGTGCGCACCACGTCGCTCAGGCTCGCTCCTGCCCACGTCAATGCCGCCTCGATGTTCCTAAGCGCCTGCACTGCCTGGGCGTAGGCATCGCCTGCGACAACCTTACCGTCGGTGTCCGTCGCGGTCGTGCCGGAGACGTGGACGAACGGCCCGACCCGCACCGCCCGCGAGTAGCCGACAATCGGCTCCCACGGCGTGCCGCTGGCGATGTTCTTCCTCTGCATCTGCATAATCCCCCTTATGCGCTAAATCTGTTGCCCTAACTATAACACAGCAAGGCAACCTTTGCAACCATCTAAAGGCTGATTAACGGTTACACGGCATCGAATGCGAGTGAGTTGTCTGCCCGGCTGAGTGGTGGTATAATGTATTCACGAAACACGAGAGAAGCCAACTGGAAAGGATTACGCTCATGGCTGACACGATGATTAGGACTAGCACGCGCACGATCAAAGGAGCGCTCCGCGCGGTTGACCTGGAGCGCAACACCTGTCAAATCTTCACCGCGAAAGGCAAGTTCGTCAACTGCGTCTTTGACGAGAGCCTTGAGTGGCAGATTAAGGATGCCCTCGACTGTGAGGTTGAAGCGACCGGCGAGGTGATTACGCCTTATAGCAACGGTAGCAACGGTAGCAGGAAAGCTGAGTGGCTGAGGATCGAGAAGGTGGAGATGATAGGTGATGAAGATGGAGATGAGGAATTCGATTTCGAGGCTGCCGGGCTAAAGCCGTTCACCGGAAAGGATTTGCTGGAGTCCGGGTTGATAGGTATGTGGAAGGACAGAACCGACATGGACGATAGCAACGATTTCGCTCGGCGACTGCGTGAGTTAGAGTTATGAAGATAAGAGGCGATAAACTATGGCGGTAGCCGTAATAGATACCAACATAATGATACAGGCGTTGCGTGGCAATCCCATTACTGCGAAGTGGCTGGCTGCTTTGAATGATAAGGTCATCCTTCCTTGTCTCATAGTGATGGAGCTAATCAAAGGCTGCGACACAAGAGAGGAGCTTACCCGACTAGATGCCTTTCTAGCCTCTTACACCATATATTGGCCCAAAGAGGAGGATTGCCAAAGAGCAGTCAGTATAATGAAGGACAACTACCGTCATGGCTATAAAATTGGTGTTGTGGATGCCCTGATTGCCGCTTGCGCAATTGCTCTTCATGCCAAAATGTACACCCTCGACAACGATTTTAGGCCTGTTCCGGGATTGAAGAAAGTAGCTCCTTATCAGCTACCCTTAGCCGCCACAATCAGTGCATAGGAGTGAGCCATGCCCGAA
>QHBQ01000513.1 GCA_003243865.1 Candidatus Chloroheliales bacterium
ACCTCACCGACCGGGTGCTCGAGCGGCGTGCCACACGAGGGGCAATGGGTGGGCATCTCAATTGCACGCTCACTGCCGTCGCGTCGCTCCTCGATCGGCTTGACCACTTTGGGGATGACATCACCCGCCCGCTTCACCACTACGTAATCGCCAACCATTATCCCCAGCCGCCGGATTTCGTCCTCGTTGTGCAGGGTGGCGCGGCTGACGGTGGTGCCGCCAATTTTGACCGGCTCGAGTATCGCCAGCGGGTTAATGCTGCCGGTGCGTCCCACGTTCCATTCGACGCCGAGCAGCTTCGTGGTCGCCTCCTGGGCGGGGAACTTCAGTGCGGTGGCCCAGCGCGGGTCATGGGCGACGTAGCCCAGCTTCTGCTGCAAGGCCAGCGAGTTGACCTTGATGACCGCGCCGTCTATTTCGTAGTCAAGCTCATTGCGCCGCTCCAGCCAGCCCTGGCACGCCGCCCATACTTGCTCCAGCCCGCGACACAACTGATGCTCAGCCACGCGGAAGCCGAGGCTGCGCAACAAATCTAGCTCCTCCATATGGGTATGCACCTCTACGCCGTTGAGGTAGCCAATCGCGTAGGTGAACAGATTCAGCGGGCGGCTGGCGGTCACTGCCGGGTCAAGCTGGCGCAGGCTGCCAGCGGCAGCGTTGCGCGGGTTGGCGAAAATCTGTCCGCCCTTTGCCGCATTGGTTGCGTTCAGCCGCTCAAAGGCGCTCCGCTGCATATAGACTTCGCCGCGCGCCTCGATGGTAATGCCCACCGACCCTCCCTCAGTCCCTCCCGGCGGGGGGGAGGTTATGGTCGTCCCTCCCAATGGGGGGGAAGCTGTAGCCCTCGCCCCCATCGGGGGGGATTGAGGGGGGGTGTGCGTTACGGCGGCGAACAGGTCAAGTTGCTGGGCTGTATCCGGTAGTGGGGCAGCAGGCACCTGCACTGTCTCTCCATCATTGCTCTTTACCTCACGCAGACGCAGCGGCACGGTAGGGATGGTGCGCAAGTTCTGGGTGATGACCTCGCCGACGCTGCCATCGCCGCGGGTCGCGCCGCGCACAAAGCGACCATGCTCGTAGGTGAGCGCCACCGCCAGCCCGTCTATCTTCGGCTCGACCACGAACTCGATATCGGCGCTGCCAGCCAGCCTCGCCACCCGCGCCGCCCAGGTGCGTAGCTCGGCCTCGTTGAACACGTTGCTCAGGCTCAACATCGGCACTGGGTGCTGCACGGTGGGGAACTCGGTCATCGGGCTGGCTCCCACCCGCTGGGTGGGCGAGTCGGGGGCAACCAGTTCGGGATGCTCCGCCTCGATGCCCCGTAGCTCGCGCATCAGCGCATCGTACTCCGCATCGCTGATGACCGGGTCGTCCAATACGTGGTAGCGATAGTTGTGATACTCAAGCTGTTTGCGTAGCTCCTCTACGCGGCGGTGCAGCACTTCTTCGTCTGGTGCGGTCATTAGCGCTCTCCTCTCCTGATTGTTCGCCCCTATTTTACCCGATTTTCCATAATTCGGCAGCAGAACCTATTGACAGCAATGCAGAGCTATGCTATAATCGTTTCAACAAAATTCAAATGTCTAAAACGAATAAAACAATGGAGGTAATGTGAATGTCTGAAGAATCGCAAACGGAAACTCGGTTCAAGCCAGCCGCTGAGTTCATTGTCAAGGACCTGGAGACGTTGAAGGTACTCTCCGACCCGCTGCGCATCCAGATACTCGAACACATGGGTGAGCCGCACACGGTAAAGCAGATCAGCAAGGAACTGGGCATCGCGCCCACCAAGCTGTACTACCACGTCAATATGCTGGAGGAGCATGGGCTGATCAGTGTCACCGATACGCGAGTAGTCTCTGGCATCCTGGAGAAGCGATACCAGCTTAGCGCCTGGCGGTTCAGGCTGGCGAAAGAGCTAGTCACGCTGTCGGGAGCGGAAGCCGAGCAGGGAGTCGAGGCGATGCTCTCCAGCATCTTTGACCTGACTAAAGCGGATATCATAGCGAGCATCCACGCGGGGCTGATTGACATGAGCGAACTCGAGGATAGCGACCCCCGTTGGAAGGTTGGCCGTAGCCTGTGGGCAATGACCCCGGAAAAGGCGACGGCGTTCTACAAGGCATTCGAGGAACTAATCAGCAAGTTTGGTAACGAGGGCGATAGCCTCGACAACATCCAACCCGATGAGCAGGTATATGCGATGACCTACGCCTTGTACCCCACCACTTACGTACCTAACAAGGAGGAAAAAGATGAGCAGCCAGAGTGAAAGCGCTATCGAAAAAAGCGAGGGTCTAACAGACGCACCGAAACAGGAGCAGCCGTCACCGGTTGGCGCCCGCGAGGTACTGCGCATCAGCAACTTCCGCCTGCTGTGGACGGGACAGATAATCTCCGACTTCGGCAATAGCCTGACCAATCTGGCCTTGCTGATTATCGTCAACCACTTGACCAACTCCACCGCCGCGTTGGCGACGATGGCGATCGTGCTGGCCCTGCCGCAGATAACCTTCGGCCTGATCGCCGGGGTCTATGTTGATCGCCTCGACCGCAAGCGCATTATGCTTGCCTCTGACTTCCTGCGCGGCTTCCTGGTCCTCGGCTTCATTCTGGTCGCCTCGAAGGAGAACCTCTGGCTGCTCTACGTACTCGCCTTCCTGGAGTCGAGCATCGGCACCTTCTTTACCCCGGCCCGCTCTGCGCTTATCCCCAACATCGTTCCCGCGCCGGGGCTGCTGGCAGCTAACTCGCTGGCACAAACCAGCAGCATTATCTTTGGGCTACTCGGCACCGCGACGGCAGGGCTGATTATCGGCAGCTTCGATGTATACTGGCCGGTGTTCACCATAGATGCGCTGACCTTCTTCATCTCCTTCGCGTTCATCAGTCGGCTCAAGGTTGCCGCGCACCAGCCCGCCAGCGAGAAGGGTAGCGTGGCGGTCATCTTCCGCCAGTTGGGGGCAGGATTGAGCCTNATCTTCCACAACCGCGTGCTGCTTGGNGTGCTGGTGGCGGCGGGCATNACCATGCTNGGCCTGGGCGCNGTCAACATCCTGATTGTGCCGCTNATCATCAACGANCTGCGNGTGCCTGCCACGTGGTTTGGCATCGTTGATTTTGCCCAGACTGCCGGGATGATCATCAGCGGGTTGGCAATGGCGGTACTCGCCTCCCGCTTCAAGACCAGCCGCATCGTCAGCATTGGCCTGATCATCGTGGGGGTTCTCATCAGCACAGTATTCGCGATTAACTCGATCTGGCAACTGCTGATCATTCTATTCGTACTCGGCCTCGCGGTCAGCCCGGTGACCGCTTCCGTCTCCACCCTGATGCAAACCAGCGTCAGCAATGAAATGCTCGGTCGCAGCGGAGCGGCTTTGAATACGCTGGTTACTAGCGCCAGCCTTGTCTCGATGGCCTTTGCCGGGGTGCTAGGCGACAGCCTCGGCATCCGCAACGTATTTGTCATCGCCGGGGCAATCACTGTCATCGCGGGCATCGCTTCGGCATGGGTGTTTCGCACTGCTGCGTCGCAGACGGCCAAGTCGGAAACGGACAGCACCGACTTGCCCGCACCTGAGGGGGGCGACAGCCTGGCCGACTCGGTGGCAACTGGTAGCCAACCCGTCGAGGTCTTATCCATAGTGGTCAGCGTGCAATGAATGCAAAAAAGCCTCTCCCTGCTTGGGAGGGGCTTTTATGTTAATGCACTTGCCTCTGGAAGGGTGGCGATGGTACTATCCTTGCCTCTACACGCTGGCGCAATCCTGAGCCAATTTCCGCGCTGTAGCTATGCAGCAGTATAGTGTGCTATAATAGCAGTGAGGCATAGTACTTTTGGGTGATAGAAGCACCGTCTCATCTGGTACTTTTGGCGCAATTCTACGATTATCGGAACTGGGCGAAGAGGAGAGCTATGGCAAAGAAGGCGCTTGTAACCGGCGGGGCAGGCTTCATCGGCAGTCACACGGTAGATGCGCTGGCGGAGCGTGACTTCAGCGTGCGGGTGCTGGATAGCATGGTCGAGCAGGTGCATGGCACCAATGTGCGGCCCGCCTACCTGCCTTATGGCGTGGAGTTCGTGCGCGGCGATGTGCGCGACAAGGAGACGGTGCGCCGCGCGCTCGCCGATGTGGATGTGGTGTTCCACCTCGTCGCCGAGGTGGGGGTAGGGCAGTCTATGTACGAAATCGTGCGCTATTGCGATGTCAACGTGGTCGGCACCGCCAACCTGCTGGAGATACTGGCGAACGAGAAGCACCATGTCGAGAAGCTGATCGTCGCCTCGTCCATGTCGATCTACGGTGAGGGCCGCTATCTCTGCCCCCACTGCGGGCCGGTCTACCCCAACCTGCGCACCGAGCAGCAGCTTGTCGCCCACCAATGGGAGCTAACCTGCCCCCATTGTAGCGCGATCGTCACTCCACGCCCCACTAATGAGGCCAAGCCGCTGCAACCGACCTCCGTCTATGCCGTGACCAAGCGCGATCAGGAGGAGCTATGCCTGGCAGTGGGCCGCGCCTACGACATTCCTGCCGTCGCGCTGCGCTTCTTCAACGCCTACGGCACCCGCCAGGCACTCTCCAACCCGTACACCGGCGTGGCGGCGATCTTCGCCGCGCGCCTGCTCAACCAGCACCGCCCGATTATCTTCGAGGATGGGCTACAGAGCCGCGACTTTGTTCATGTCAGCGACATCGTGCAGGCGCT
>QHBQ01000385.1 GCA_003243865.1 Candidatus Chloroheliales bacterium
CGCTTCGGCTTCGACCTGAAAGTGACCAGCGGCGAGGGCGATGTCAATAAGCAGATCCAGGCGTTCGAGAACCTCATCAACCAGAAGGTTGACGCCATCGCTATCAACTTCATTGACGCCAAGGCGTTCGGCCCCTCGATGGCAAAGGCCAAGGCGGCCAACATCCCAGTCGTCTGCCTGCACAGCAAGATTGATGGTTGTGCAGTGATGCTCGGTTTCGACGAGCGGCATACCGGCAACATCGTCGGCGAGTATGCGGTCCAACTGCTCACCGCCAAGTACGGCAAGCCCCAGGGCCAGGTCGCCAACCTGCAAGGGTTGCTCGGCCAGGGGCTGAACGAAGATCGCACCGGCGGCTTCACCGACATCATGGCGAAGTACCCCGACATCAAGGTGGTCGCCAAGGAGCCAACCAACTGGGACGCGAAGAAGGCGGCGGACATTACCCAGAACTGGATCACCGCCTACCCCAACCTCGACCTCATCTACGGCAACAGCGACTCGCTGACCGTACCCGCGGCCAACGTGCTGCAACGCGCGGGCAAGCTGGATAAGATCATGCTCGTGTCGGTGGACGGCACCCAGAGCGGCCTCGATGCGGTCAAGAGCGGGATGATGAAGAGCACCGTGCTGCTCGCCCCGCAATACTCCGGCTTCTGGAAGGTGTGGGTGCCGTTCCAGATTGCCAGCGGTCAACAGGTAGCCGACCCTATCCTGATCAAGGGTGTTCTTATCACCAAGGACAACGTTGACACCGCAATTTCGATGTCCAACGACATGACCAACAACATCCAGAACTTCCCTTTCGAGAAGCAGCTTCCTGACATCCTTGCCACCTACGCCAAAAAGTAGGATAATGGGGAAAAGCGGTCGCGCCGCCGGGGCAAGGGCGCGACCGCTGCCCGCTGACGAAGGAGTCTTTCCCGATGGTGGCTCGTGCGCCAGACCGATCCCCACTCGCAGCAGCCAACCCCATGCGGGTGGCGCTGGAGATGCGCGGCATCACCCGCCTCTTCCCCGGCGTTCGCGCTCTCGACCACGTGGACTTCAGCGTGCGGCGGGGCGAGATCCACTCGCTGATCGGGCAGAATGGGGCGGGCAAGTCCACCCTGATGAACATCCTCTCCGGCGTCTATTCGGCAAACGAGGGCGAGATCCTGATTGAAGGGCAGCCGGTGGTCCTCCGCAGCCCCCAGGAGGCGCTCCGCCTCGGCATCGGCACCGTCTACCAGGAACTCAGCCTCCTGCCCCGCCTCAGCGTCGCCGACAACATCTTCCTGGGCCGCGAGAACCCGCGCGGCTTCGTGATTGACGAGCGACAGCTGATCGCCCGCGCCCGCGAGGTGCTGGCCGCGGTGGGCATGGGCGGCATAGACGTGCGCGCACCCGCGGGGCAACTCTCGCTTGCCCAACAGCAGCTTGTTGAGATCGCCCGCGTCCTCTCCTACCAGCCGCGCATCCTCATCCTTGACGAGCCGACTGCGCCTTTGGTGCAGCGCGATAGCGAACGCCTCTTTGCTATCCTCGACGGATTGAAGCAGCAGGGCATTGCCATCATCTTCATCTCCCACCGCTTCAAGGAGATCCTCGAACACTGCGACCGCGGCACCATTCTGCGCAACGGCAAAGTGGTGAAGACCATTGCGCTGAAGGGGGTCAGTGAGGAGGAACTGGCCGAGACCATGATCGGGCAGCAGCTTGACCGCTTCTACCTCGAAGACCGCGGCCCGGTCAAGGCGGCTGAGGAGGCGCTGCGCGTAGAGAACCTGGCGGTCGGCGAGAAGGTGGCGGGGGTTAGCTTCAGCCTGGGGCGCGGCGAGATCGTCGGCATCACCGGGCTGCTCGGCGCGGGGCAGAACGAGCTGGCCCGCGCCCTGTTCGGCATCGAACCCCAGGTCAGCGGCATGATCAGGCGCGCTGGGCAGCTGGTGCGCATCAACTCACCAGCCGCCGCCATCGGCCTCGGCATCTGCCTGCTCACCGAGAACCGCAAGCGCGAGGGGCTGTTCATGGAGATGAGCCTGCGGGAGAACGTCACCCTGCCTTCGCTGTCCCAGTTCCGTCGCGCCGTCTTCCTCGACCAGGCCGCCGAACGGCGCACCGCTGGCAGCTTCATTAAAAAGTTGAACATTGTCGCCCGCAGCCAGAGCGCCAGGGTGCGCACGATGAGCGGCGGCAACCAGCAGAAGGCAATCCTGGCCCGCTGGCTGCTGCGCAACCTCGACATCCTCATCCTCATCGAACCGACCCGCGGGGTAGACGTAGGGGCCAAGGCCGAGATCTACCATGACCTCGACCGCCTCGCCCGCGAGGGCAAGAGCATCGTCGTGGTCTCCCCCGAGATCGCCGAGATCCAGGGCATCTCTGACCGCATCCTGGTGATGTATAATGGGAGGCTGTTGCGCGAGTTTAGCAGGAGCGAGGCCAATGAGGAGGCGCTGCTGGCCGCAATCCAGGGCGGAGGCTAAGGTGGCGGACAAGTTGAGCCAGCCGATTCTCACCCGCGAGGGTGGCGCGAAACCGCCCGCCCAATCCCGCCGTGCGATGCTCGCCAGCTTCACCTCCGGCTACAGTACCGCGCTGGTGGTGGTTGCTCTCTTCCTCTTCTACAGCCTGACCAGCGCCCGCTTCTTCGGCGTGGACAACGCCCAGAACATCCTCGATCAGATGGCGACGGTCGGGGTGCTGGGCATCGGCATGACCATCGTGGTGCTGATCGGCGGCATTGACCTGTCGGTCGGCTCGGTGACGCTGCTCACTGGCGGCATCAGCGGCACGCTGGTGGGCGCGCAGCTGCCGGTCTGGCTCGCGATCAGCGGCGGCCTTGCCGCCGCCATCCTAGTGGGGCTGATCAACGGCCTGCTGGTGGTCAAGTTCGGCATCAACCCGGTGATCGTCACGCTCGGCACCCTGATCGCGGTGCGCGGCGTGGGCCAGGCCATCCTTTGGATCAACAACTCGTGGGTGTGGGTCACCGACCCGTTCTTCGTCTATATCGCCAGCGCCCGCTGGCTGTTCATCCCCCTTAGCGCGGTGATCATGCTGGGGCTGTACCTGATTGCCGCGCTGCTGCTGAAGCAGACCCGCTTTGGCCGCGAGGTGTACGCCATTGGCGGCAACCAGTGGGCCGCCTACCTCTGCGGCCTGCCGGTCGCCCGGGTCAAGATTACCGCCTTCGTCCTCTGCTCCTGCTTCGCCGGTATCGCTGGGCTGCTCACTGCCGCGCATACCGGGGTGGTCAACCCCAGCTTTGGCAGCGGCCTGGAGTTCGACACCATCACCGCAGTGGTGCTGGGCGGCGCCAGCCTCCGCGGGGGGGTAGGCCGGGTGGAGCGCACCCTGCTGGGCGCGGCCATCCTGGCGATGACCCTCAACTATCTGACCCTGCGCGGGGTGGAGGACGTGTGGCAGACTACCGTCAGCGGCTTCCTCGTCCTCGCCGCCATCGTCCTCGACCGTCTGGCGCGACGGGCGCAGGAGGGCTGAAGCGATGCTGACCGCGCCTACTTCGCGGCAAACGGTTGGCCGCCTGCTCGCCGCCTACGGCCTGCTGCTGATGCTCGCCATCCTGGTGCTTATCTTTGCCATCGTCAACCCTAGCTTCTTCAGCCTGGTCAACCTCAAGACGATGCTGGAACAGAACGCCACCCTCGCCATCGTCGCGGTGGGGATGACCTTCGCGATCATCTCGCGCAACTTCGACCT
>QHBQ01000180.1 GCA_003243865.1 Candidatus Chloroheliales bacterium
GACCGCTGGGTGGAATGTCAAACAGCGGGCCGCTATGGGTGCCATGTACGTGCGACTCCTCTACCACGTACTGATCGTCGGCGACGCGGGAGCGCAGGTCGAGCTTGACATCGGGCATTGCGGTCCAGAGCATATGGTAGAACTGGCGGATCTCGCCCTTGCCCCGCCAGAACTTCTTGAGCGGCACGATTTCGTAGACGGCATCGTCGGCGAGGGTATCAATCAGCCGCTCAAGGTCGCGACGGTTCTCGGCCAGCACGTGTTCGGTCCAGCGGCGCAGATTCTGCTCAGTTGGCGTCCTTGCCATAATTCAGCCTCCGATTAGAAATGTAGATTGTAGAGTATGTAGGAATGTGGCACACGCGCTGTATGGCTACGGCTCGAGCTCGATCTTGTGGGTTTGGCGCAGCGGTTTCGCCTCATGCGGTATTATACCAGCCAGCGCGTCGAGGGGTAGCTGCTCGATACTTACATTTGCGCCCTCCTCTGTAACCATGCCTTGCAGGAAGATGCTAACCGCCGCATCCACATATTGCTCGGTACTCATCTGCTGGCTGAGTGGCTCCTGGAGGATGTTGCGGCGCAGGATGTAAGCGATGAACATTCCGAAGAAAGCTTGCGCGGCATAATCAGGGTTCATCCGCCGCAGGTTGCCCAGCTCCATCTGATGGTTAAGGTAGTTGCGCATCGGGCTGAGGGCGCGGGAGACAATCGTCTCGCTGAGGGTGTTGATCAAATCCGGCTCACGCTCGCTCTCGCGTAGGATCAGGCGGATGAGCTTGACCTGCTCCGGGTTGCCTATTGTTTCGGTGTAGAGGTGAGCGAGGCCTGACAGAAATATAGTAGGGGGTATATTCAACATCTCAGCAGGAAAGGCGAGACCTGCAGGCACTGCGATGCGCTGAGTCAGCACGGCGGCGAACAGCCTGGCCTTGTTCTCGAAGAACCAGTAGAGCAGGGCGGAACTAACCCCCGCCCGCCTGGCAATCGCGCGGATTGACGCGCCGCTGTAGCCGTGCGTGGTGAACTCAGCCTCCGCGGCATCCAGTATCGCTGCCTTGCGCTGCTCGGCATCACCCTCGCGTCGCCCCATTTCGCTCCCTACCGCTAATTGAACACCTGATTAGGGGGCTAATATAACGCAGTGCTGGCTACGTGTCAATGAGATAGCGGAGGGCGAACAACGGTTCGCCCCTACAGTAGATAATCCCTCAACCTTGCGGCTGTTCGGCCCGTACTCTTCGCTCTCAATTCCCCAGCCGACGATGTGAGTGGGATGGAGGCGGATTATCTCGTTGGCAAAGCCTGGCCTGAGCGGTTCGCCATTGGGGATCGCCTCAGCCTGCCCGCGAATCTCGATGCCGCGCGGAATCCAGGGCGGCCGTACATCGTCCACCACGAACGCGACCCGCCCATCGCGGCTCACGTCGCGGAACTTCTTGCTGTTGCCCATATCGCGCCCGCCGAGGTCGAGCGCATCAAGTTCGGGATTGTAGCGGAAGCTAACCACGGTCAGGTGCGGCGAACCATCGGCGCTCAACGTTGCCAGCCGCCCCAGCCGTTGACTGTTCAGATATTCGATTTCCTTGTCAGTAAAGCTGCTCATATAGACCCCTTCGTCAGCCAAGCCCACCTACACCCTCTTCCAATGCCTTAGCCTCCAGCGCCTTTTCCTGCTCGCCCATCTGGGTCAGCTTACCCCAGCTCAGGCCCTCACGCAGCATCACGATGAAGCCTACCACCACCAGCGGGCCGAACCCGATGATGTGCAGCACGACGGTGAAGGCAGTTACCAGGTTCTTATCCTCCACGTTGAACACACCACCGATGACCCTGGTAGTGATGAACTCGAACGGACCTACTCCGGCGGGGGTAGGGATAGATAGACCAAGATTGAACAACACAGTGAGCAGCAGCGCGGCAGTGATGACCGGCACGGACAGATGGAAGGCGACAATTACCGTCAGCGTAGTGCCTGCGTTCATTATCCAGGTGAAGAACGACCAGAAAATCAGCGCCGGAGCGAGACGAGGGTTGGCGAGCGGAGTCATGCCATTGAGGACTTGCTCGACTAGCCCCACCACCTTGCTTCCAAGTTTGGCGGGCAGGCGCTTTGCCAGCGCACTAATCAGCCGATGCGCCATTGCTGGCTTCACCGCCAGCGCCAGGATGATGATGAATAGCGCCACAATCGTGATGGTCAGGGAAATCACCAGCCCGCGCAACTCGGCGGGAAGCGGCGCGAAGGGCAGCACCAGGGCAAGGATGATCACCAGGGTGAGGATGTCCAGCACCTTCTCCACAAATATCGTGCTGAGGATGCGCACCTTACTGATGCCGGTCGTCTCGCCGATATAGTAGGCGCGGATAACCTCGCCGGGGCGGGCGGGCAAAGCGGTATTGAACAGATAGCTAATCAGCAGCCCGTTCGATAGCTTGCCCAGTGGCGGCTTGTCGGGATAGAGCAGCACCTGGTGGCGGAACACCTTGCCCGCTATTGTCAGCCAGAAGGGGATGATGGTGAGGATAATCCAGAACCAGTCAATTTGCCCCATGCTTACCCAGACCAGCCCCCAGTCTATCTTCTGCCCGGCGAAAGCAAGGTAGAGGGAGACGATACTGAGGATGATGCCGCCCCAGACGATCAGGTTTCTGGTGCTAATCTTCATACTTGGCTGCCAACTCCTGCGCCCGCCGCATCGAGGCGTGGATCAAATTGTCCTGCACCAGATTCCAGTTGGGCCGTTCCTGGTAATCCATATGGTAGACGATGTGGTTGCGGTCTACCACCGCGCTGCGGCCCATTGCGGGGAAGAGGGCGCTGAGGAAGGCGATGTCCCAGGTCTTCACCCCGCCGCCTGCGTCCAGCACGTCGAGCGAGTGGCTATAATAATCGAGCAGCGCGGCCCGCACCCGCGCATCCTGGTGGATGACCCCGCCCGGCGAGTAGTGGTTCTCGCCCAGTTCCTCGAACGCTGCCTTTGGCGTGGCGATGTTCAGGCAGTAGGGCGCATAGTAGCCATAGGTTGGGTGCGCGGCGATGTAGTTGCGTATGCGCTGGAAGGCTAGCCCCGGCATTACGATGTCGTCGTCCATTAGCACGATGTGGGGGCCGGTCAGGTTCTGCAACAGGGTCAACCGCCCGGCGCTGAAGTTGCGTTTAGCCTGGTGGGTGCGCTCATAGCTACACTGCACTCCGCGGTCGAAGGCCAGCCGCAGCGCAGCGCCCACATCATCGCGGCGCACCACCGCTGTCTCGCCGGTGTCCACAATATGGATGCGCACGCCGGGCGTCTCCTGGGTGATCATACTAAGCAGGGCCATGCCCAGGGTCGGCTTACCCCGCGTCAGCACCCCGACTTCAATCGAGTGCTGAGGTTTTAGGTTTGAGGTTTGAGTGGCGATGATTTCTTCGCTCATAGGTGAAAGCTAGCATAACAAACGCCTGTGGCAATGTCAAGCAAATTAGAACACCGCGCGGGGCTTGTTGCAAAGTGGATCAGGGCGCAATGAATTTGCGCCCCTACAAGCACAAAACTCATGTAGGGGCGCCGATTTATCGCGCCCTGGTGCCGACTACTAGAACACCGCGCGGGTGATGAAGAACTCCTGCCCGTCCTGCTCTGGCGTATCGAGGCGGTCGCCATATTCCTGGATTATCCAGTCATAGAGTTGCGACATGGTGCGGGCAAACAGGTCGTCCGGTACCGCCCAGGTGCCACTCCACTGGCGGCTGGCGAGTCGCTCATATGCCTGGCGTGGCGTGCGCGGGTGCGCCCAGGATAGCGCCACCTGGGTATCCACTGCGGACGCACCCAGCTGGGTCAGCGCTTCGTTGATTTGCGGCGCAATGCGGCGGCTACCGATTGAGCGGTCGGCATAGCCCGCTGCCTGGAGCAACTCACGCCACTTCTGGGGGATGCGTGAAACCGCGCCCTCCACCTGCGCCGTGCGGCTACCCGCATGCAGCAGTATCCCGCCTGCGCGCAGCACGCGGCGGCACTCGGCCAGCGCCTCGTGCCAGCGCGGTACCAGGTGGAAGACGTGAACCGCAACGATTGCGGCGAATGCGCCTTCATTGTAGGGCAGGCGGGTGATGTCGCCTTGCGCCAGCGGGAAGATATGCTTGCTGCGCATCGCGACGTTCTCGCGCAGTCTACGCATCATCGGCATAGACAGGTCTACGCCATAGTAGTGGTAGCCATGCTGCTGCAAGGGGATAGCAATCCGCCCGGTGCCGATGCCGATCTCCAGCACCCGCCCGTCAAGCTGGCCCAATGCGGTGGCGAGAGCGTCAATTACCACCCGCTCCTGCTCCGGTTCGAAGCCGCGAGTAGCGTCGTAATAATCCACCGCGCGGTCGAAGGCGATCGAGTCGCTCATTTGACCTCCTCTGTCATTCGGCAGGGCGGGCCACCGCCCGCCCCTACGTACGTTGATGCCGCCGACGGGCATTACAGTGAGGCGGCAGGGCGAGTGCAACCCGCCCCTACAAACATAATCTACAATCTACAATCTACAATCAGGCGAGGCCGT
>QHBQ01000278.1 GCA_003243865.1 Candidatus Chloroheliales bacterium
CCGGCGGTGTCAATAATCAGCACATCGGCACGCTCGGTGATCGCCCGCTGGCAGGCATCGTAGACCACCGCGCCGGGGTCGCCACCCTGGTAGCTGGCGACGACCGGTGCGCCGACTCGTTCGCCCCAAATCTGCAGTTGCTCGATGGCGGCGGCACGGAAGGTGTCGGCGGCGGCCAGGATGACGCTGCGGCCCATGCTCTGGTAGTAGCGGGCCAGCTTGGCGATGGTGGTAGTCTTGCCAGTGCCGTTCACCCCCACCACGAGGATGACGTGGACTGCGCGGGCGTAGGGGCTGAAGCTGGCGGCTGGGGTATTCGGCTCAGCAGGTTCGTCGTTCTCGTCGGGTGGCACATAGCCGGGCTGCATCCACGCCTCGAAGCGCTGCGCCTTCTTCTCGTAGCCCTCGGCCAGCGCCTCGACTAGGGCGTCCTTGAGCGCATCATATAGCTGGTGGCGGTATTTGAAGCCCTGTTGCTCGTAGCGGGTGCGCAGCACGTACATCACTTCATCGGCGGTGGTGGGGCCGAGGTCGGCTTGGAGCAATAGCGCTTCGAGGTCGTCCCACATCTCAGGGTCAATTGGTTCACCCGCCTCCTCGCCCTTAAACATCGAGGCTAGCTGGCCGAAGATGCCCTGGCGGGTGCGGCTCAGGCTCTGCTCCACCTTCTCCTGTTGGGCGGCTTCCTCGGCGGCTTGCTCTTCCGGTTTCTTGCGTCTCAGGAAATTGAACATGATCGCTTTCTGCTGGCTAGTCTCTAAAGCGGGCGCACTATAACGTGCGGCTGCGATTTGGCAGCATGGTAATTATACAGTATCAGGGTAAGATGGGGCAACCCTGTGGTGTTAGCGTTTGCGTAGATGTTGCGCTTCACGAGCCGGATAAAGGTGGTATAATGGTGTTGCAAACCCAGAGTAGGACATATTGAGACATTGTTTATGCGGCGGATTCTTACTTGGGGAGGGAATAAACTGTGCGTGAACATAGGCATGACGAACACGCGGATGACCATAGTGGGCGGCATGAGTACGACCACGAGCATGACCATAACCACGACCATCCGCATGACCAGGAACACGATAGCTCTTTCTGGAGGCAACTTCGGGAGCTAATCCCTTTCGGTCACAGCCACAGCCATGCCGAGATGAACATTGATGCTGCGCTGGAAGGTAGCAAACGTGGCACCTGGGCCTTGAAGATTTCGCTTATCGGTCTGGGGGCGACCGCACTAATCCAGCTAATTGTGGTAATCATCAGTGGCAGCGTCGGACTGCTGGCTGATACTATCCACAACTTCTCTGATGCACTTACTGCCGTGCCGCTGTGGATTGCCTTCTCCCTGGCGCGGCGACCCGCTAACCGCCGCTATACCTATGGCTATGGGCGGGCCGAGGATGTTGCTGGCCTGTTTATCGTGCTGATGATTTTCCTCAGTTCTGCGGTTGCCGCCTACGAGTCAGTGCAGAAGCTGCTCAACCCGCAGCCAATCACCAACCTCTGGTGGGTGGCCGTCGCGGCGCTGGTTGGCTTCCTCGGTAATGAGGGAGTGGCAGTGTTTCGCATCCGGGTGGGTAGCGAGATTGGCAGCGCCGCCCTGGTCGCTGACGGCCTACACGCCCGCGCCGATGGTTTCACCAGTCTAGCTGTGCTGTTGGGGGTACTTGGCGTGGCTTTCGGCTTCCCGATGGCTGACCCGATAGTTGGTATCCTGATTACCATCGCTATCCTGTTCGTGCTGAAGGATGCAGTGGTGACAATGTGGCACCGGCTGATGGATGCGGTCGAGCCTGATCTAGTGGATACAATTGAGCAGGTCGCTAGCCAGGTTCCGGGGATACGGAGCGTCCACAACGTGCAGGTGCGTTGGATAGGACACAAACTCTCCGCCTCGCTACATGCAGTGGTGCCAGCGCAACTATCAGTCGGAGGTAGCCACAACCTCATCCAGGAGGTACGCCATGCGCTATTCCATCGGCTACCTCACCTGGCTGAGATTACTGTTCATGCTGACCCGGACGACAAGTCGGCAGCCGAACTGGACAGCCTCACCGCGCACCACGAGCAGAGCGGTATGATGGAACAAGGACAGGGAGAACCAATACATACCCACCGCCACCCGGATATTACCGGATACAGCATAAGTGTCCACTGAAGAATCAGGTGAAGATAAGAGGGTATATAAAAGCGCATCAACGACGGCAAACCCGGCAAACATGGTTGATGGGCCATTGATGAGATAGATTCCAGTAAAGGAGCGGAACATTATGAAGTGGATTACCCGTGAACACGTCAAGGTAGACCGCGTGGCTTGCCCCTGGCTGATCAAGAAGTTCATTGACCCCGAGGCGGAGTTCATCTTCGTGCCTACCGACCAGGTGGCGATTGAGGCAGAGAAGCAGGGAGCAACGCCTTACGATACCAAAGGGGCGGAGCTGGGTCATCACGGCCAGGAGTGTTCGTTCGATGCCTTCATTCACAAGTACAACCTGGATAGCGACCCCGCTCTCGCGCTGATGGCGAAGATTATCAACGGCGCAGATACTGACAATAGCCTGTGGCACCAGCCAGAAGGGGCAGGGCTGAACGCGATTGCTGAAGGTTTCCGCCATTTGGGATTCAAGGATGACCACGAGCTGAACGCCGCAGAGTGGGTTGTTTACGATGCGCTGTACGCCTATTGCCAGGCAATGGTGGCGCAGGGCAAGACGAGGGGAGCGTTTGCTTGATAAGGAAAGGGTTTGGCGGGGTAAGGCGGAGGCACTGACGATTGACGTTGAGGCGCTTCAGCGATGGGGCGTAGCCCCATCCCCCGGAGCCTTTCTTCAGCAGCCGATAATTCGAGGGACAAGGGTAAATCAAGCGGGCCACCGCGTTTGCAATGGCCCGTTTGTGTTTTTACTCGTGCCTCGTACCTCATGCCTCATGCCTGAAGGCTACGCCTCAAGCTCGTCGCCGTAGCCTTGGAACTCCTGCACCAGCTCACGGCCCTGGGAGATGAGGTTCTGGAGGTTGCGCCAGAGTTCCTCGCGCTGCTCCTTTTCGGGGGCGAATAGGAAGACAAGCGCCGCACCCGC
>QHBQ01000190.1 GCA_003243865.1 Candidatus Chloroheliales bacterium
CGACCATGACCGCGATAAGCAAAAGACGGCAGGCTGAGGCGACTGACCAGACGTCGGTACCTGATTATGAAAGAATAGAACATACCGTACTAGCGTGGCCGCAAGAGGCGCAGGTCAAGCTGATGCACAAGGTGCTTAATCGGCTAGTGCCAGAAAAGACGAAAGCGGCAATAAACGGGGCAAATGCCATGAATGCACTCAACACAGAGCAGCCAGGACACGGTGGCAATATCCTCGACATTGTAGGTCGCTGGGACTTTGCTTATGATATAGAGGACGACGAGCTTAAGCAGATGCTTGGCGAAGCACGGATGGAGAAGTATGCCCCAGAATTGTTGCCAGAGATGAGGGCGCAATGGGAGTCTGATAGGTTGACTCGGAAGCGGCTAGACGAACAAGCGAGGCTAGCCAGGAAGATGGGCATTCTCGGCGATGAAGAGAAAGAGGATCAAGAAGACGATGATGAAAGTGCTACTTGATGTCAACATCCTGCTCGATGCCTTTCTAAAGCGGCCCCTCTACTTCGCTGAAGCGCTAGCCATTTTGCAGGCACATAAGGGTCGAAGGTTCGCTGGCTACGTCGCCGCCTCGACCCTACCTAACATTGCCTATCTTGGTCAGTCGCTACGCAGGCAGGCAGGTCAGAATCCAAAGCAAGCAGTGCAAGACGCCATTGCTGATGTGCGTTTCTGTGTTGCTGGCCTCCATGTGGTCTGGCTTGACGAGCAGGTGATGCAAACTGCCCTGGCCCAGCCTGGCGATGACCTGGAAGATAACTTGCAGATCGCTGCGGTAATGGTTGGCGGACTGGACGCAATTGTAACAAGGGATAAGGACTTTAGGAGAGCAAGCATTAAGATGCTAACCCCTGCCCAGCTACTGCGGCAAATCTAGCTTGCAGGACAAATTGAGTATCAGCACAGACAATTCGTAGGGGCGAACTGCGGTTCGCCCTTTGCATAAGGAGAAAGCACAATGGAGCGAATATGGCAGCCGCTAGGTGAGGTGGCCCCCGACCAGCTAGTGGATGCACGGCTGCAACTACATCATGCGACGCAGATTGCCGCAGCGGTTGGCACTTCGCTGGCTGCACCGCTGGCGGATTACAGCCACACTAGCCTGGAGTGGCTAGCCGGGCCAGCGGTGCTGGCGGGTGGGCTAATCGAGGGAACGCCGCCGTTTCGGGCCGCGCTGCGCCCTGCCGACCTGATGCTGCTGCTGCTTGATGCGGACGAGCGCATCATCGCCGACGATATGCTCAACGGCAAGACCCTGGCAAGCGGGCTGGATTGGATGCGGCGGCAGGTAGGCGCGTTCGGCGCCGACGGCGCGAAGGTCGAGCCGCCCAGCTACCAGCCCGGCGAGTTTCCGTCGCACCCGGTGGGCGAGGGGCGGACGTTCGAGTTGGATCCCCTAGCCTTCGCCGAGCTTGCCCACTACTATGCCGATGCCGATCTGCTGCTGCGCGACTTGGCTGTCCGCGAACCACGCGCCAGCGCCGTGCGCTGCTGGCCCCACCACTTTGATATTGCCACTTTGATTAAACTGGACGATACAGAGGGCGAACAGGCGCGCACCATCGGCGTGGGCCTGTCGCCCGGCGATGCGGGATATACCGAGCCTTACTTCTACGTCACCCCCTGGCCGTATCCCGAAGTGAGCAAGCTGCCACCGCTGCCGCTGGGCGGCTGGCATACCGAGGGCTGGGTCGGTGCGGTGCTGACCGCCTCTGCATTGCTGGCGGGCGATAACGAGGGGCAAGAGCAGCGGGCTAGCGGGTTCATGGCGCAGGCAGTGGCTGCCTGCCAGACGCTAATGGGAGATACGCATCATGGCTAACCAACAAGGCGACGAGCAGGGTGGGATAAATCACGCCCCTACAAATGGGCAGATTACAATGTATGGGGCAAGCTGGTGTCCCGATTGCAGGCGCAGCAAGCAGTTCCTCGGCGAACAGCGCATCAAGTACAACTGGGTAGACCTGGAGCAGCAGCCGGAGGCGGCGGAAATCGTGCAGCGTTTGCAGAATGGGCGGCAATCCATCCCCACCATCGTCTTCCCCGACGGCAGCGTGCTGGTCGAGCCGAGCAACGCCGAATTGGCCCGCAAGCTGGGCATTAGCACCAAGGCGAAATGCCCCTTCTACGATGTTATCATCATCGGCGGCGGGCCGACCGGCCTGAGCGCGGCGATCTACACCGCCCGCGATGGGTTGGACACGCTACTGATCGAGCGGGCGGCAATCGGCGGTCAGGCCGGGATTACCGAGTGCGTGGACAACTACCCCGGCTTCCCCGATGGGGTCAGCGGTGACGATTTCGCTGCCCGCATGAAGCAGCAAGCCGCTCGCTTTGGTGTGGAGATGCTGGAGGCGCAGGAGGTGACGAACATTGCCCGCGACGGCGGTTATCTGGTAATCAGCACCGCCGCGGGCGATGAATACACCGCCGCCGCTGCGTTGATCGCTACCGGCTCGAATTATAAGCGGCTGGGGGTGGAGAACGAAACCGAGTTTACCGGCGCGGGCGTCCACTACTGTGCCACCTGTGACGGGCCGTTTTACAAAGGCCGCGAGGTTGCGGTAGTTGGTGGCGGCAACAGCGCCGCCGAAGAAGGCGCGTTCCTGCTCCGCTTCGCCAGCAAGGTGACGCTGCTGGTACGTGGCGACCACCTCGAAGCCAGTAAGGTGGCACAGGACAAGGTTGATGACCTGGTGAAAGCGGGCCGCATGGCGGTGCGTTATAACAGCGAGGTGGTGGCCCTGCGCGGCAAGCATCGGCTGGAAACGACCGTCATCCACGACCGCATTACTGGCGCAGAGCAGGAGATCACCCCTGCTGCGCTGTTCGTCTTCATCGGCCTCAGCCCCAACAGTGGCTTCCTCAAGCAGGCGGCGCATCATGACGATGCGCATCAGCCGGTGCAAGTGGCGCTCGACGCTGGCGGCTTCGTCGCTACCGATGCGCAGTTCGCCACCAACGTGCCAGGGCTGTTCGCGGCTGGCGATGTGCGCACCGGCAGCACCAAGCAAATCGCCAGCGCCGTCGGTGAGGGCGCTACTGCCGCGCTAATGATTCGGGAGTACCTCAAGAGCGAACGAGGCTAATATCAGACCGCGCAACTTGCATCATTACCCGGTAATATTTATAATCAGCACGTGGAAATTACCTGCGAGACGGCGCGGCGATTCCTTCTGGCAAAGCAAGGGCTGTGGCCCGCGCCTTTCAATCTGCCCCTACCGCCCGACTACAACCCCCTAACCGCCACGCTGCGCACGGTCGAGATGCTCGGCATTGTGCAGGTGGATACCATCAGCGTGGTTGCCCGCAACCACGACCTCGTGCTGTTCAGCCGCGTGCCGGGCTACCGGCCCGAACACCTCGACCATTGGCTGTACGGACCGGAGCGACGCTTGTTCGAGAGTCTCTATCCGCTGTATATCCAGCCGCTGACCGATTATCGCCTGTTGCGCCAGCCTGGGCGGGAGCCAAGCGTCAAGGCCCGCCAGTGGGAAGCGGAACAAGCCGAGCTGATCGCCCTGGTGCTGAGCGAGATCGAGCGACGTGGGCCGCTGAGTAGCCGCAATTTCGAGAACCGCCCCATCGTCGAGGGCGGTTGGAACGTGGTCAAGGATGTAACCAACGCGCTGTGGCACCTCTGGTATTACGACCGGCTGCTGACCGCCTACCGTCGCAGCGCGGTGCGCTACTACGACCTGAGTGAGCGAGTGCTACCCGACTGGGTGGACATCCGCGCGGTTGAGCCTGCCGAGGCCAAGCGCTACTGGGCGGTGCGCACGCTCAAAGTGCTAAATCTGGCGAGTGCGGCGCAGTGGTCGGCTCGCTTCAAGTTTTTCTACAACTGGAACGCCCTGAGCAACAAGGAGCGGCAGACCCTGCTGCAAGAATTGCAGGACTTCACCACCTTCAGCCGCGTCCGCATCAGCGGGCTGAAGGAAGATTACTACCTGCTGACCAAAGATCTGCCATTGCTGGAGCAGGTGGCGGCCATGCCCGACGCTACCTCGCCACTAGGGGTCAGCTTCATCGCCCCGCTCGATAGCCTGATGTGGGATCGGCGCCGCATCGAGGAGCTATTCGACTTCGAGTATCTCTGGGAGGTGTACGTGCCAGCGACAAAGCGGCGCTGGGGCTACTACGTGCTACCCATCCTCTATGGCAGCCAGCTTATCGGCAGGCTGGACGCGAAGGCGGAGCGCAAGGGTGGGCGGCTACTCGTCCACAACCTGACGCTTGAGCTAGCCCACCAGCGGCTGGCCGCCGATGCTATCTTCCAGCACGCGCTGGCCCAGGCGCTGCACCGCTTCATGCGCTTTAACGGCGCGACCCACCTACAAATCAGCAGCAGCACGCCCGCCATGCTGGGTGATCGGGTTGGCAGGCTGGTGGAGGAGATAGATTGATGGCCCGATATTCAGCAATTGATGCCGGAACAAACTCAACCAAGATAACCATTGCCGAGGTGGGCAGCGACGGCGAACTGGTAACAGTTGCCAGCGACTATGAATCAACCCGCCTGGGCATGGCGATGGCAGGGGGGGTTATCTCCGCTGCGGCGATCAGCCAGACAGTGGCGGCGTTGTGCCGCTTCGTTGCGCTTGCCGGGCAGTATCAGGTGGCAGGCATTCGCGCGGTCGCCACCGAGTTCGCGCGCAAGGCCAACAATATTGGCGAGTTGCAGGCAGCGGTACGCCATACTTGCGGGCTGGAGCTTGAGGTAATCAGCGGCAACGAGGAGGCGCGGCTGGTTTATCTGGCGGTCATCCGCGATTTCGCCGCGAGCAGGATGCCGCTGCTGGTTTTCAATATCGGTGGCGGCAGCACCGAGGTTATCTATGGCCGCACTGAGCCAGAGGAAAGGGTCAGCGTGCCAATTGGCGCGAGCAGCGTGGCGCGGCGCTTCCCCAACGTGACTGGGCAGTCGAGCAAAGCGGAGTTGCAGCAGATTAGCAGCTATATAGCGAAAACCATCCACGAACAGGTCAGCTTTCTGGTCAACGGCAGGACGGCAACACTAGTCGGCAGTGGGGGAACGATGACCAACCTGGGAGCGGTGGACAACGCCCACTCCTGGGGCGACGCCAGCAAGGTACACCTCTACCCGCTACCGATCAACCGTCTGCGGGCGGCAATCGAAAGGCTGGCCGCGCTTGACGAGCAGCAGCGCAAGAAGGTGCCAGGTCTCAGCCCCGACCGCGCGGGCATCATCGTCAGCGGCGGGCTGATCGGCCTGGCAATCGCCGAGGCGATCGCCGCATCGCAACTGGTGGTGTCGCTACGCAACCTGCGCGACGGGATAATCAT
>QHBQ01000373.1 GCA_003243865.1 Candidatus Chloroheliales bacterium
CGCAGGCTGGCCCAGCGCAGGCCGTATGCTCCATTATACCAGGGCAGGAAGCGCTCGATCGCTAGCTTGCTCTCGCCATAAGGGTTGGTTGGCTGCAGCCGCGCATCTTCCTTGATTGGTGTACTCTCTGGCTCGCCGTACACTGCGGCGGTTGATGACAGCACAAAGCGCCCTACCCCCGCCTCCTGCATCGCTTCGAGCAGGTTCAGGGTATTGATCACGTTGTTGCGAAAGTATTTGGCCGGCTTCTGCACCGACTCGCCGACCAGGCTATCCGCCGCGAAGTGCATCACCGCCTCGACCTTGTTGTCGCCTAGCGCCTTTGCGATCGCCACTTTGTCGGCGAGGTCGGCCTGCACGAAGGTGGCAGCGGGATGCACCGATTCAGCGTGGCCTTTGTACAAACTATCATAGACAACCACCTTATGCCCTGCCTCAATCAACTGCTCGACCGTGACGCTGCCGATGTAGCCCGCTCCTCCGGTTACCAGGATGTTCATTCATATTCTCCTATGTGATATATTCCATTCCCACCGGGAAAGGGCTGGGGGTGCGATTATAGCATCCCGCCGCGAGTGGCGTCAAGTTGCCAACCCAGCCGCCCTGAGTTATAATACTCCACAGACAGCAAAGCAATCGCCAGCAGCCAGGATAGTGAATAACGCCACCCTCCTAATCCGTTTATCCGCTTTCACAATCCGTTGGCTGTTGCATACCCGATAGAAGGAGAGTTGACCATGACTGCAACCGCCAACCCACCAGAGGCGCTCGCCTCAGCCAACGTTCCGCAAGCCGTCCCGCAATGGGGCTGGGCCGACCTGCGTGACGTAGACCCGGAGATTTACGCCGCCATCGAGCAAGAGAAGGGCCGTCAGCACGACAAGATCGAGCTGATCGCCAGCGAGAACTACGTCAGCCATGCGGTGTTGCAGGCGATGGGCAGCGTACTCACCAACAAGTACGCTGAAGGCTACCCCGGCAACCGCTATTACGGCGGCTGCGAGTACGTGGACATCGCCGAGCAACTGGCGATTGACCGCGCCAAGCAACTGTTCGGCGCCGAACACGCCAACGTGCAGCCCCACAGCGGCGCACAGGCCAACATGGCGGTCTACTTCGCGGTACTGCAGCCGGGCGATACCATCCTGGGCATGAGCCTGGCGCACGGTGGCCACCTCACTCACGGCTACAAGGTGACGATCAGCGGCAAGTATTTTCGTGGCGTCAGCTACGGGGTGCGCGCCGAGGATGAGTTGCTCGACTACGACGAGGTGCAGCGGGTCGCCGAGGCGGAGCGGCCCAAGATGATCGTATGCGGCGCGTCGGCCTACCCGCGCATCATTGACTTCCCCCGCCTGCGAGCGATCGCCGACTCGGTTGGCGCATACCTGATGGCCGACATTGCCCACATTGCCGGGCTGATTGCCGCTGGCCTGCACCCCTCGCCGATCGGCCATGCCCACTTCGTCACCAGCACCACGCACAAGACGCTGCGCGGGCCGCGCGGCGGCCTCATCCTCTGCGGCGCAGAACAGGCCAAGATTATAGACAAGGCAGTGTTCCCCGGCACCCAGGGCGGCCCGCTGATGCACGTGATCGCGGGCAAGGCGGTAGCATTCTACGAGGACCTGCAGCCCTACTTCAAGGGTTATCAGCAGCGCATCATTGACAACGCCGCCGCGCTCACCGCCGCGCTGGTAGACACCGCCGACCCGGCAGGTGGGCGGCTGCGCCTGGTCAGCGGCGGCACCGACAATCACCTTGCGCTGGTGGATGTCAGCGGCCTGGGCATCACCGGCAAGGCAGCGGAACACGCGCTCGACGAGGTGGGCATCACCGTCAACAAGAACGTCATCCCCTACGACAAGAACCCGCCAGCCACCGCCAGCGGCATCCGCGTGGGCAGCCCGGCGGTAACCTCGCGCGGCTTCACCTCCGCCGATATGCGCGAAGTCGCAGCGATTATTAAGCTGACCCTACACAATATTGCGCGTGGCGATGCGGCCTCCGAAGCGGTCAAGGATGAAGCCCGCCAGCGGGTCGCGGCTTTGGTGAACCGTTATCCAGTGCCGGGGATCATCTAAACCCCTCCCCCTTTGAGCGGGGGAGGGGAGCAAAACCCCTCCCCAAAGGAGGAGGCTGGGTGGGGGAGTAAGTCGTGCTGCACGCACCCACCCTCAGCCCATCCCGGTGGGAAGGGAACATCCAGCCTCTCCTACCGGGAGAGAACATTGCCACTAGTGAGGTGTGCAGATGAGCAACAACCTTGAGGTGCTGAACAGCGATGCGCTAGATGACCTGGACGACTTGCCGGACGGTGTACTCGTGCCAGCAGCAATGATTGAGCGGTTCGTGCGGCAGATTGCCGAGCGGTTCGACCCAGAGCGCATCATCCTGTTCGGTTCCTACGCCTATGGCAAGCCCACCCCCGATAGCGATGTGGACATCCTCGTGATCATGAACACGCCCATGCGCGAGGTAATGCAGGCTGCCGAAATCCGGGATGCGATTGACTATCCATTTGCCCTTGACCTGCTAGTACGAACGCCGGAGAAGGTGGCGCAGCGGATAACGCTGGGCGATTTCTTTATGCGCGAAATTACCAAGCGGGGGAAGGTGATGTATGAACGTCCTAACCGCTGAATGGGTGGCAAAGGCGGAGGGTGATTATGGTTCTGCACTCCGTGAGATGAGAGACCCACAAGACAGCAATTATGATGCTTCTTGCTATCACTCGCAGCAATCGGCCGAGAAGTATCTAAAAGCATACCTTCAGGAAAACAACGTTGCCTTCCCCAAGATACATGATTTGCGAAAGCTGCTACGCCGTTGTCTAAGAGTAGACGGTAGTTTCAGCGTTCCTCGCTCTGTAGTGAAGCAGCTTGATGAATATGAGTTGCGCTTCCGCTACCCCGGCGACGATGCTACTCTGGTGGAAGCCGAGGCTGGCTACCGCGCTGCCACCCAGATACGCGATGTTGTTCGCAGCAAGCTGGGTATATGAGCTAAGGAGCATAAGTATGGCCGATGACCGCGCCACGCGCATTACCCCGCCGCCGCACCGTACCGATATTAGCGATGTGCGCAACCTGCACGTCAGCAACCATCCCCTGATTCTGCACAAGCTGGCGCGGCTGCGCTCGACCAGGACCGAGGCGAAGAAGTTCCGCGAACTGGTGCGCGAGATCGCCATGTTGCTCACCTATGAGGCCACCGCCGACCTTGCCACTGACGAGATCGAGATACAAACACCAGTCTCCGCCGCAGTCGGCCACGAGATTGCCGACAACATCGGCCTGGTTCCCATCCTCCGCGCCGGGCTGGGCATGGTGGATGCGGTGCTGATGATGCTGCCCTACGCCCAGGTGTGGCACATCGGTCTCTACCGCGATCACACTACTCTAGAGCCGATCGAGTATTACAACAAGCTGCCGGTGCAACCAACCACCGATCTATGCCTTGTCCTCGACCCGATGCTCGCCACCGGCGGCAGTGCGGTTGCCACTATTGACATCCTCAAGCGCTGGGGAACAAAGCGCATCAAGTTCGTGGGCCTGATTGCCGCGCCCGAAGGGGTACGCCACCTCGCCGACGCCCACCCCGATGTTGCCATCCACGTCGCGGCGGTGGACAGTCACCTCAACGAGCACGGCTACATCGTGCCGGGGCTGGGCGATGCGGGGGATAGGCAGTTTGGCACGGCGTAATAGCTTCTCTCCGCTTAAATGGAGCA
>QHBQ01000391.1 GCA_003243865.1 Candidatus Chloroheliales bacterium
AGCTTCAAGCCTGCCGATGTGGACAAAGCTGCCAGCGCGCTGAAAGATGCCAATCCTGCCAACGACACAATTGATGGGGCGAACACCAAGCACATCACCGCCAACGCCCAGGACCTTAGCAGCCTGAGTAGCGCGGGTAGCAGCGGCGCCATGACTGGCAAGATTGATGTCTGGATTTCCACTGATGCCAACCCCACCATCCGGCAGATGAGGGTCAATGGCACCAGCGGCGGCCAAAGCCTTGATTTTACCATCAAATGGAGCAAGATCAACGAGAACTTCAACATCACCGCGCCACCCTCGCAGTAACCGCACTGACGCTCGGCAGTAATGAATGTTCAAGCCTTCCCCTGCGGCGGGGGGCTTGAACATTCTTGTTGCTTATGAGGGGAATTGCGTATACCCTGCTGAAGATGCGACCATGTTGAAGAAAAGTTCCGGAATTTACAATCTACAATCACAGCAACGGCGCGAGCGCCGCATCCGATAGGGAGAGTGGGGCCGCCTCGGTGGGCGAGTCGGCGGCGAAGTTGCGGGTGTAGAGGCGGAAGTAGAGACCCTCGCGCTGCATCAGTTCGCTGTGGCTGCCCTCTTCCACAAGCTGGCCCTTGTCGAGCACCAGAATGCGGTCAGCGTTCTGGACAGTGGTGAGGCGGTGGGCGATGACCAGGGTGGTGCGCCCGCGCATCAGCCGGTCGAGCGCCTCCTGCACCAGATGCTCCGACTCATTATCCAGGCTACTCGTCGCCTCGTCGAGGATGAGCAGGCGGGGATCGCGCAGAATAGCGCGGGCGATAGCGATGCGTTGCCGTTGCCCGCCGCTGAGTTTGACTCCGCGTTCGCCGACTACGCTGGCGTAGCCGTCGGGGAAGGCGGTGATGAACTCGTGGGCGTTGGCCGCCCGCGCTGCCGCTTCGATCTCCGCATCGCTGGCGGTCAGCTTGCCGTAGGCGATGTTCTCGCGGACGGTGCCGCCGAACAACGCCGCCTCCTGTGGCACAATCGCGATTTGCGCCCGCAAGCTGGCGACTTGCACGCCGCGAATGTCGTAGCCGTCAACCGTGATGTGGCCCTTGCTTACGTCGTAGAAGCGGGGGATGAGGTTGGCGACAGTCGTCTTGCCCGCCCCGCTCGGCCCGACCAGGGCGATGACCTGCCCCGGCGCCGCTTGCCAGCTGAGGTTTTGCAGCACGGTAGGGTTGCGCTTGCCTTCTTCGTTGTCGGCATAGCTGAAATCTACGTGTTCAAAGGCCAGCGCCCCTTGAACCGGCGGCAAGGCGGGTGCGTTGGGCGCGTCGCGGATGTCGGATGGAGCGTCGAGTAGCTCGAAGATGCGGTTCGCCGCGCCGACTGCCTCCTGCAACTGACTGTACAGCCCGGCCAGGGTGGAGATCGGCCCGACCACTGCGGCCATGTACAGAATAAAGGAGATAAGCTGCCCGCTGCTGAGGTTGCCGTTCAGCACCTCTTGCCCACCGAACCAGAGCACCCCTACGATCGCGCCGAAGCCTGCCAGGGTGATAAGCGGCACGAAGATAGCCTGCACCCGCGTGCGCCTGAGCGCAAGCTGGAACGAGTCGCCTACCGCTGCGCTGAAGCGACCCACCTCGTAGCCCTCGTTGGTAAACGCTTTGACCGTACGGATGCCGGTCAGCGTCTCCTCAAGCACGGTGGTGGACTTGCCCAGCGCCGCCTGCACCTGCTCCGACAACCGCCGCAGCCGCCCACCGAAGAAGTAGCCGATACCGATTACTGGCGGCAGTACCAGCAGAATAACCAGAGTTAGCCGCCAGTCGGTGAGCAGTAGAATGCTGACCGCACCAACCAGGATAATCAACTGCTGCACCAGCCCCAGGATGTCGTTGCTGACTGCCCCCTGCATCTTGACCACATCGTTACTGGTGCGCGAGATCAGCTCGCCAATGCGGTAGTTGTTGTAGAAGCTCAGATCGAGACTTTGCAGGTGCTTGTATATGTCAATCCGAATGTTGGTAACGATAGCCTCGCCAATATAGGAAAGATTGTAGGTTTGGATGTAGTTGAAGATGCTCTGAAGCACGAAAACGCCGATCATACTGAACGTGATGAGGTTGAGCATATCGCGGTCACGCTGGGTGAAGACGCTGTCTACCAGATGCTGCACTACCCAGGGCAACACCAGGCCCAGCAGGGTGGAGATAATCAGGCTAGCAGCGCCAATAGCGAAGCGCCCGCGGAAGGGGCGCAGGTAGCCCAGCAGCCGCCGATAGGTGCCAAACACCGCCTCGCGGGTGAGCGGCTTGAGCGCCTTGCGCTTCTGCTCCTCCTCGCTCTGCTCCTGTTTCGGCTCTTTGCCAATACTCGTAATCACGGTCAGTAGGTTGGGCTGCTGAGGCTGTGCCTGCTGCTCATTTTGTTTCTGTTTCTGCTGTTCCGCTTGCGGGTCGCGCGGCTGCTCATCCATGCCGGTGGCTCCTGTGCATTTACTGGTTTGCCTATATGACAAAGATGGCAGCATCAGTGTTTCAGCTAAATCTCGCTGTTCAGCTAAATCTCGCTGAGGAAGCTCTGGATCCGCCGCCGCGTGCTGATGCCGAACAATTCGGTGACATGACTGTGGCCGCTCAATACCAACTTCGCACCCCAGCGCTGCGCCAGGCGCACGGTATATTCGGGAAAGACCACGCGGTCGGCGCTGCCCTGCATCAGCAGCACCCGCTGTGGGCCAATCGCCAGCGGGTAGCGGCCGGGGAAGATCGTCTTCAGCGCTTGGGCAGTCAGCTGCGGGGTGAGGCCCTGTTTGCGCAGCCCGGCGCGCACCTGGCGGGTCAGCCGCGCCCGCCAGAACACGCGGTCAAGGCGCACGGCGGGCATAATCGGGATGGCGTAGGCGATGCGCGGCTCGAACTGGGCGACCAGCGC
>QHBQ01000310.1 GCA_003243865.1 Candidatus Chloroheliales bacterium
AGCAGCGGGTTGGCTGTCGCGGCGAGATCAAAGGTTTGCAGGCTGCCGTTGGATGTGCCGCAGGAGGGCGCTTTGGCCCAATCGCTGCCATTGTCGGTGCTGGCGGTTATCACCGCAGTCGGGGTAAGCTCCACCGTGCCGGTGATGGTGGGCGGCGCGTCGGGTATCAGCTCCTTCGCTCGTTGCGGGCCTAGCTTGGCGACAAGGTCGCAGTCGAGCATCTCCTGGTCGAAGTTGCCGCTCAAGGTCCAGGGTATCTGCCGTCCAATCGCCAGTGTATCCACCGGCGTCCACGGTTCGGGGCTGAAGTTGAGGATGAGGAACTCGACCGGCAGGGTGTCCTTGTGGCTGTCAATGAAGGCATTGACCCCTCTGGCGTAATCGTCCAGCGGCTTGCGCTGTTCGGCGGTCAGCGAGTTGTATTCGTCCTGGGCGGTACGACGCAGACCCACCACGCGCATCAGCTTGTCACTCTCAAGTTGTGATGCAGCGAACTCCGACAGGCGTCCGGAGGCGGCGCGGCGGAACAGTTCCATCTGGAAGAGGCGGTCCTGGGCATGGGCGTAGCCCTGGGCCATCCACAGGTCATCCTCGCTGGTGGCGGTGATGTGGGGGATGCCGAACCTGTCGCGCACCACGCTGACGTTGGCGCTCAACCCGGCCAGCTTGGCGCTGCCGTTGGTGGTAGGCTGCGCCCGCATCACGAAGTAGGTGCCGAGCGCGGCAGCAAACACCAGCACGACCAGAATGAACACCAGCAGCCAGATGATGATCCGCAGCCACAGCGGGCGGCGGACCCGCACCAGCCGATTTACGCTTGCCGCCATTGCGCTTTGCTCCTTTGTGCGTTACATCAAGTTGGGGAAGTTGTGCTGATGATTATAGCACCAGCGAGGCGCGGGTGCAATTTTCCTTGATGTGGCGAGAGAATATGTGCTACAATGCAGCAGCTAACCAACAGAAAGGTTTTCACCTGCTTGTATGTTCCCACTGAACCTCAGGCGAAGTACCATAAACTTGCTAATGTGCTTTGGCCATGGGCCGCCTACATTCTGGTCACACTGCTGCTACTACGCAACCTGGTGCCGCTGATCGCTGATCACCTGCCAGGCAAGACTGATGGTTGGCAGAACCTCTGGAATATCTGGTGGCTGCGCTACGCTCTGCTTGATCTGCACACCAACCCATTCTATTCTGACTACATCTACTATCCAACCCACGCCAGCCTGCTGTTCCACACCTATGCGCCGCTGACCGGCTTGCTTGCGCTACCGTTTACTGTGCTGCTAGGCCCGCTACTCACCACCAACATCGTTGCGGTCGGTTCGTTTGTCCTCACTGGCATATCCGCCTATGCACTCGGTCGTACCCTCGGCTTGGGGATGTTCGGGGCCTGGCTGGCGGGGGTAGTCTACAGCTTTTGCAATCCAGCCCGTTGGAACTACTTTGGCAGCGGGCAGGCAGGGCAACTGATGATGCTTTGGATGCCGCTCTACCTCCTCTGTCTAGTTAGAGCCACATCGCCAGTTGAATCAGATAGCCGCCTGCCTGGCCGTTGGCTACTCGGCGGTGCAGTCTTCCTTGCCTGCAATGGCTTTACCGACTGGCAGTTCCTCGTCTATATGCTGCTATTCACCGCCTGCTACATACTCTATCTGCTGTGGCGCGAGGGTAGCTGGTCAGCCCGCTTGATGATGATACGTAACGCTGCGCTGGTAGTTGGCGGCGGGCTGCTGATCCTCTCGCCCCTTATCTACGCTAGTGTGCGCGAAGCAATTACAACATCATATGCAGTGCGCTCGTTTGCGGAGACACTAGGTCACTCATGGGACTTGACCACGTATTTCACCCCCAACGCGGTCAACCCACTGTGGGGCGGTTGGGCGGCAGCGCAGCACTTCCCCGGCAATGCCTACGGCGAGGTTGTGGGCGTTGCCAACTCCGGCTATCTGCCCCTAATTCTTGCCCTCATCGGTTTGGCGGTCTACCGTTATCAGGTCTGGCAATGGGCGGCGATCGGCCTGCTCTTTGCGATACTCGCGCTCGGCCCGCTCTTGCATATCAACGATGCAGATACCTTTGGCTCAGCTAATGTTTCCATTCCCTTGCCTTACACCCTGCTCCTCAACATCCCCTTCTTTAATATCAGCCGCGACCCGGCCCGCTTCTCGTTGATTGCATACCTCTGTGTTGGGCTACTGGCCGGGTTCGGTTGGCAGGCATTTAGCCAGCGTATTAGCCTGATGAAGCGCAGTCCGCTTACTCGTTACCTTGCGATCCTACTGATAACTGCCCTCATTGTTGCTGAGTTCAGCACGATAAGCTACCCTACCGCCGCCGAGACAGTCTCCCCCTTCTACTATCAGCTTGGCAACGATCCCGCTCAGTACGCGATCCTGGAGGTGCCGATTGCCGATAAATCGCTTGGGGAGTACAATCAGGCGCTTGAATACATCCACCATAAGAAGCTGCTTGGTGGTCAGACTGCTCGCAAGCCTTGCCATTGCTTTCCGATGCAAACGCCGGTAGTGCAGTGGTTTTGGAACCTGAGCCTACCGAATGCTAATGACATTATTGCTGTCTCGCCGCCGACCATCGCCCCGGCCATCCTTAGCTACTACAATATTCACTACATCATCCTCTGGAAGTGGATTTTGACGCCGCGTGATTACGCAAAGGCCCAGGCGCTCGTCGCCGCAGCGATGCCGGGGGCAAAGCCGGTGGCAGACGACCCTGCCATCACCGCCTACATGGTGCCGCTGACCGCAACTACCACGCTACTGCCCATCGCCCTGGACGACAACTGGCCTGAGCTTGA
>QHBQ01000363.1 GCA_003243865.1 Candidatus Chloroheliales bacterium
GCCTTCATCACCCTGCCGCTGCTGGCATTGCTGCTGCGCGTGCCGCTCGACAGCTTTCTCACCGATCTCGCCGACCCGGTGACGCTTGATGCGCTAGAGTTGAGCGCGATAACCAGCCTGATCAGCCTGGCGGTAATCATGATGTTCGGCACGCCGCTGGCCTGGCTGCTGGGGCGGCGCAACTTTCGGGGCAAGAACCTGATTGAGACGATTGTCGAACTGCCGTTGGTGGTGCCACCAGCGGTCGGCGGGGTCGCCTTGCTGCTCACCTTCGGGCGGTTCGGACTGCTCGGCGGGGTGGAACAGCGCTTGGGCCTCAACCTTGCCACTGGCACGCTGACCGCAGTGGTGCTGGCCCAGGTGTTCGTCGCCGCGCCGTTCTATATCAAGTCGGCGCGGGTTGGCTTCGCCGCTGTGCCACGCGAGGTGGAGGAGGCGGCGCGGGTGGATGGCGCAGGCTTGTGGCGCACCTTCCGCAGCGTGACCGCACCACTGGCGGCGCAGGGCATCGCGGGGGGCATGGTGCTGTGCTGGGCGCGGGCGCTGGGCGAGTTCGGCGCAACCCTGATCTTTGCTGGCAACCTCGAAGGCAAGACCCAAACCATGCCGCTCGCCATCGCCTTGCAAATGCAGTCGCCGGGTGGCCTCGGCATCGGCATCGTCCTCAGCGCCATCCTCATCGTCGCCTCGTTCACCCTGCTGCTCGTCTTCAAACTGCTCACTGGCAAATCTCTGGAAGTTGTGAATTACGAGTTATGAGTTTTGAGTTGGATGATTTGGGTTTGGGGTATAGCTTATCATCCAAGCTGTAACTCAACACTCAAAACTCATAACTGAAGTTAGGGTTCATAAGCCCCGCCGGTAAGCGGTGAGAGCAGGTGGATGACGTGACCGATGTCGTTGTAACCGAGCATCCGGTAAACGCCGCCCTCATCGGCCCAGGCGGGGTCGCGCTGGAAGGTGGTCAGCGAGGCGTTGTTGGTGCGCACCTTGTTGCTCATCAGCCAGGGGTTGCGCTCAACTGCGTCGAACAGGCCCAGCGCGTGCCACATGATCGCCTTGATGTTGATGCCGTGNGTGACAATCAGGANGTTGTTGTCTGCNGTCAGGTGGNTTTCCATTCGCCCCCAGGCAGCNACGGTGCGGTTCATCAGGTCGCGGGTGGACTCGCCATCCGNCATCTTGAAGTCGAGGTTGCTGCGGAAGNCGTAGATCTCCTCTTTAGTGAAGGTGCTACCCTCGCGGCTGGCGGAGCGGTGCGCGTCACGCAGGTCGGGGTCGAGGATGATGGTCTGTTTGGGGATGCCAAGTTGGTCGGCGATGATCTCGGCGCTCTGCGCCCCGCGGCGCGACGAGCTGCTGATAATCAGTGAAACCTCCGAGTCCTTCAGGCGGTGGCCCGCCGCCTTCATCTGCTCGATACCCAAGTCGGAGAGCGGCACATCATGCCAGCCCTGGTGCTTGCGCTCGACGTTCCACTGCGACTCGCCGTGACGCACGACGTAGATGTTATTCATGCTCTGTTCCCCTTTCTGCGGATCTTGCGATGATTATACGTTGCGGCGCAGGTTCGCGCAAGCGAGGTCCAATCTGTGCTATAATCATACCGAGATGAGGATACACGCCGAACATAAAATCAGCCCCCTGACTCAGCTTGCCCAGGGTACGATGTGGCTAGCGGTCGGGCTACTCAGTCTGGGGGTTGCCCTGGGCGCTCATCGCCAGCTTTATATATCCGACAGCATCGCGGGGATTGTGGTTGCCGGTGGGGTGGCTGCGCTGCTGGCTGCGCTGTTCCAGTTCTTCACCGCGCTACGCAACATCAGGGCAGAGAAGCCGGAATCGCTGCGCTTCGGCGCGGCGCTGGCCTTGCTCATCTTCGCTCTACCTTTGGCTCTCACCATATTGGTGACGCCACGCCCGTTCGGCGCCGCCAGCCTGCACCGCAGCGGCTTCCAGATGTTCGGCGGCAGCAGCGATAGTGCCAGCAGCACGACGAGCACGCACGCCAGCGGGCCAATCATCTCTATAGACGAGGCATACAAGCAGGCGGTGAGCAAGAAGCTGTGGACCCCCAGCATCGCCGACATCCTGCTCGGCCTCGACAAGCAGATGGCGCAGACGGTAGATCGCCCCCTCGCCACGCTCGGCTTCGTCTACCGCGAGAAGGGAATGCCCGCCGACAAGTTCGGGCTAATGCGCTACGCCACGGTTCACTGCTCAGCCGAGGCGCGTCCGCTGGGCGTGTGGGTGACGACCCCTAACGCTAACACCTACGCCGATGATACCTGGGTGTGGGTGACGGGCAAGATGGAGATCTCCGACCTGAACGGCAGACCGATCGCCCAGATCCGCGCCGACGACGTGCAGTTCACCGAGGAACCAGCAGGCCCCTATATCTTCTACAACCGCTTCGCCTCTACCAACACCAGCAATACACCGTAGCTACTTCAGCGCCAGATTGACGCCCACGCCCAGGATGAACACTACCACGACGCTGCTGGCGATGAACAGCAGGGTGGTGCGCCGCTTGAAGGTGGAAAGCATCATAAACAGGTTCTTGATGTCAATAATCTGACCGAAGACCATGAAGGCCAGCACCGCGCCGGGGCCGAAGTTGCCGACGAAGGTGGCGGCGATCGGCGCATCGCTAATCGAGCAGAGCGATAGGAGGAAGGCTAGCAGCATCATCAGCAGCACTGCGGTGAATGTATTGCTACCAATGGCAAGCAGCTTATCCTGCGGCACGAAGGTCTGGATCAGCGCCGCGACCGCCGCGCCGACGATGACGAAGCGACCGAGGTCAGCCAATTCGCTGCTGGCATGGCTGATGATGTGGCTGATTTGCGCGATTATCCCTCCCCGCGCCGTACCATTGGTAGCATCCACGCTGCTGCCAGGGGCGACCAGCGAACTGCTGACGAGGTTGGGCGAGGTATTGACGGCTGGTGGCACATCAGCATCGCGCTCCAGATTGGGTGGGATGTCCTTACCCTTTTCCACGAAGAAGCGGAAGAATGCGCCGATTGCGACCGCAGCCACGAACGTGGCCGCCAGCCGCCCAGCGGCAATTAGCGGGCCGAAGATCGCGGCAGTAGTTGTGAAGACCAGCAGGTTGATTACCGGCGCACCGACCACAAAGGCGAGCGCCTCAGATAGACTGGCTCCACGGCGCACCAACCCGTGCGCTACCGGGATCGCGCCGCAGTCGCAGACCGGCACCACCGCACCGCCCAGGCTAGCAATAGGGATGGACAAATACTTGCGGTGGGGCAGCCAACTGGTAGTGACTGGCACATACTCTTCCAGCAGGGCAAAGACGAACACGCCCAGCACCAGCAGCGGCATGGCAGTGACAACGATGCTGATGAAGCGAGTGGTAAAGTCGGTGAAGGCGCTGGAGTCCATCTATACCCCTTTAGGTTGGTGCGGCGATTATAACATATTGGTGGGAAAGAGGGCAGCCAAAAGCCGCGCCTGGTTGGCGCGGCTTAACCATAGCCCTCAGCGCTGCTACTGCACTGCCGCGGCGGAGGGCTGGCCCTCAGTAGTGGCGGTCTCGCCTGCCTCCATCACCTGCTTGAAGCG
>QHBQ01000143.1 GCA_003243865.1 Candidatus Chloroheliales bacterium
CGCAACGCGCTGCTCGGCCACTTGGGGGTGCAGACTCTTGACGGCTTCGGCTGCGCTAACCTGCCGCTGGCGATTCGCGCCGCGGGCGCGCTCATTGCCTACCTGCGCGAGACCAACCCGGTGGCCCTGGAGCAACTGCATCGCCTCAGCACCTACTCGGTGGAAGGCTATATGACCCTCGACCCGCAGACCCGCCGCAACCTGGAACTGGTGGAGCGGCATGGTGAGCGGCGAATGTCGCTGCTTGGCGTGCTGGACCGCACCAAAACTGGCATGGGCGGGCGGATGCTCAGTCGCTGGCTATCGCAACCACTGATTGACCTGCCCCGCCTGCGTGCGCGGCTCGATGCGGTCAGCGTACTGGTGGAGCAGACCCAGCGCCGCGAACGGCTGCGCGAACGGCTCAACGGCATGGCCGACATCGAGCGGGTGACTAACCGCATCACCCAGCACATCGCTATGCCCCGCGATTTGGTCAGCCTGGCCGCCACGCTGAAGCGGGTGCGCGAGGTGAAGGAACTGTTCGCCCCCACCCCCGACATGAACAAGCGCGAGGCCATCTTCGCTGCGCTGGTGCAGCGGCTGAACGAGTGCGGCGACATCTGTGACCTGGTGGGGCGGGCTATATACCTCGACCCCGCGAACAACAATCAGCCGGTGGCGGTGCTGGGCAAGGGCAAGGCGATCGCGCCCGGCTTCGACCCCGACTACGATGAAAAGCACAACCTGAAGACCAATGCCCGCCAGTTGCTCGACCGCATGGAGCAGATGGAGCGTGAGCGCAGCGGCATCAGGAACCTGAAGATTGACAGCAATGCAGTTTTCGGTTACTACATCGCCATCTCCCGCGCCCACGGCGACAAGTCGCTGCCAGCAGACTACGTGCGCAAGCAGACGATGGCGAACGAGGAGCGCTACATCACCCCGGCGCTGAAGGACCTCGAACTGCAAATCAACAACGCCGAGGCCACCCTGGTGGACATCGAGCGGGCCGCCTACGAGCGGGTGCTGAACGAGATCAGCACCCAGGCCGAGATGTTGCTGCGCACCGCCGACGCCATCGCCCACTTCGATGTCTTCGCTAGCCTTGCCGATGTCGCACTGCACAACAACTACGTTGCCCCTACTCTGGATGAGGGTGAGCGCATCGAGATCATCGGTGGGCGACATCCGGTGGTGGAGCAGGCGCTGCAGGGTGAACCGTTCATCCCCAACGATACCCACCTGTCATGCGACGATGAGCAACTCCTTATCATCACCGGCCCGAACATGGCAGGCAAGAGCGTCTATCTGCGCCAAGTGGCGATCATCACCCTGATGGCGCAGATCGGCTCTTGGGTGCCAGCCACTGCCGCGCACATTGGGTTGGTAGACCGCATCTTCACCCGCGTCGGTGCGCAGGACGACATCGCCACCGGCCAGTCTACCTTTATGGTGGAGATGGTGGAGAGCGCCAATATCCTCAATCATGCCACCCGCAAGAGCCTGATTATCCTCGACGAGATCGGGCGCGGCACCAGCACCTATGATGGGCTGGCGATTGCCCGTGCGGTGGTGGAGTATATCCACAACAACCCGCGCCTGGGGGCAAAGACGCTATTCGCCACCCATTACCACGAACTGACCGAGATGGAGAAGCTGCTGCCCCGCGTGCGCAACTACAACGTGGCAGTGGCCGAGCAGGGCGACCAGATCATCTTCCTGCGCCAGGTGGTGCGCGGCGGCGCCGATCGCAGCTACGGCATCCACGTGGCCGAGATGGCCGGCCTGCCCCGCACCGTGTTGCACCGCGCCCGCGAGGTGCTAGCCGACCTGGAGCGCAGCGGCAATCGGCATGAGCTACGCGCCGCGATGAACGCCCCTGCTGACGACCCCGACCACACCCAGATGGCGACATTCAGTGGCAACGGCAGCAACGTCATCTCTTCGCCTGCCGCGATTGTCGCGCCCCCCACCAGCCCGCTAATCGAGGAGCTAAAGAACCTGCGGGTGGACGAATTCTCGCCGATCGAAGCGTTGTCCAAGCTGTATGAGTTGCAGAAGAAGGCGAAGGAAGAGGAAGGAGGTTAGGTGATGGCACAGACTACTGTACAGGTTCGTACCGTACACAATGCTTGTGTCGCGGTTGGCTGGTCTGGCTCACGAACCCTGACTATTGACCGACCCGAGAGTGTTGGGGGGATGGGGCTGGGCTATAGCGGTGGTGAGCTGTTGCTTTTGGCCCTCGGTGCCTGCTACTGCAACGACATCTTCCGCGAGGCTGCGAAGCGTGGCATTGTGGTCAAGAATGTACAGGTTGAAGTCTCTGGCGATTGGGCGGGCGATCCTGTGCGGGCGCAGAATGTCAGTTTCGCCGCCACCGTTGAGGCCGAAGCTAGCGAGGATGAGATAGAAGACCTAATGCGCTATACCGACAAAGTCGCCGAAATCCATAACTCGTTGCGGCTGGGTACGAATGTGACTCTTGCTAGCACCAATGCAGTATCGCTGGCTAAATCATGATTGGATGCTAGCCACATGGGGCCGCAGTTCGCCAGAATCGCGACCCCATTCTACATTTTACATTCTACCTTCTGCCTTTATTACACCTCCGCGCCCAGGCCGGTGTTGGCTCGCACGTTCAGTTCGTTGTACTTCGCCTCGGCGCCCGGGTCACGGCTCAACATCGTGCCGATGTATGCGCCCAGGAAGCCGAGCGGGATGCTGACAATGCCGGGGTTGGCAAGTGGGAAGATGGGCGCGGCCTGAATCAGGTGGCGACCCGCCTTGAGGGTATCGGGGTCAACCGTCATAATGCTGGGGCTGATGATGATAAACACAAGCGTAGCGATGATGCCGGTCGCCATACCGGTCACCGCGCCGACAGTGTTGAACCGCTTCCAGAACAGCGAGAAGAGGATGGCAGGCAGATTGGCGGCGGCAGCCAGGGCGAAGGCCAGACCGACCATGTAAGCGACGTTGAAGGTGGGTCCGAGCAGAATCGCAATCAGGATACTGAGCGCGCCCACCACCAGCGCTGAGATGCGCGCGATGAACACTTCCTACCCTTTGGTGCGTTCCTTGCCGCCATGCACCACGTTGGTCCAGAAATCGTGGGAGAACGAGGTCGAGGCGCTGATGGTCAAGCCCGCCACTACCGCGAGGATGGTAGCGAAAGCCACTGAGGAGATGAAGGCAAAGAAGATGTCGCCGCCCAGGTTCTGGGCTAGCAGCGGCGCACTCATGTTAGTGCCGCCGTTGCTGGTGATGAAGCCCTTGCCGACGATGGTGGCTGCGCCGAAGCCGAGGAAGGTAGTCAGGATGTAGAAGCTGCCGATGATGGCGATAGCCCAGACCACGCTGTTGCGGGCAATCTTCGCGCTCGGCACCGTATAGAAGCGCACCAGGATGTGGGGCAGCCCTGCCGTACCTAGCACCAGCGCCAGGCCCAGGGAGAGCAGATCGAGCGCGCCATACGGCGGCTTGTAGAGCAAGCCGGGATTGAGATAGTTGGTGGTAGTGGTCTTACCGGCAGCGTCCGTCGCCTGCACATGGGTGATTGCGTTGAAGAACGTGCCGAGGTCGAAGTTGAAATGGGCTAGTACCAGGATGCTGAGGAGCAGAGTGCCGCCCATCAGCAACACGGCCTTGACGATCTGCACCCAGGTAGTCGCCAGCATCCCGCCGAAGACGACGTAGATGATCATCAAGGTGCCGACCCCGACTACTGCCCAATTGTAGTTGATGCCCGAATCTTTGAGCAGCAGCGCGACCAGCGTGCCTGCGCCCACCATTTGGGCAATCATGTAGAAGGTGGTTACTGCCAGGGTGCTGATCGCGGCCATCGAGCGCACCGGACGGGCACTTAGACGATATGCTAGCACGTCGGCCATCGTGTACTTGCCGGAATTGCGTAGCGGCTCGGCCACGATCAGCAGCACGGTCAGGTAGGCGACCAGAAAGCCAACCGAGTACATGAAGCCATCGTAACCATTGAAGGCAATCAGCCCAGCGATGCCGAGGAATGAGGCCGCGCTCATGTAATCGCCCGCGATGGCAATGCCGTTCTGCCAGCCCGGTAATCCGGCGATTGGCGGCGAAGAACGAGGCGGTGCCGCTGGTGCGCCGCGCCGCCCAGTAGGTAATTCCCAGCGTGATTATAATGAAGATAAGGAACATCACTAGCGAAGTGTTCATTTTGTCCCTCCCCGCTTGATGCCCAACTTGGCAATGATGTTCTGCGCCATCGCGTCGAACTGGTTCGCCTTGCGTAGATACAGGTAGGCCAGGATGAAGGTCATCAAGAACTGGGCGAGGGCGAACAAGTAGGCAAGGTTAACCTCGCCAATTACCTTCGTCTTCATCAGGTCGGGCGCATAGCCTACCAGCAGGGGCAGCGCCATGTAAAACACCAGAAAGAAGATCGTCGCGGGCAGGATGAACCGTATCTTGGCCGCCACCAAGGCGCGAAACTCATCCGTGGCCGCCACCTGATCCCAGACCGCCGCATCTACGTCCTCGTCCGCCGTCTGCTCATGAGGGGGCTTCGCCAGGTCACGGCCCAGCGGGGCCACGTCACCCGCGCCGCCGCTTACCGGCGTCAAATCCCCAGGCTCGGGCTCCAGCCGTACTCCTCTTTGTGCCATTCTCTTACCTCCTTGTGGTGCAATAAATCACAAACTCTCCACCAAAAGGCCACGCGCTTGCGGCCCTCGAAGTTGAACGAGAGGATAGCACTGAAGCTAATAAATGTCAATACTGATGAGGATTATTCGCTGTTTCGTTATTAAATCTTTATGATTCCCTGCTGAAGCGCCGCTACTGCATCCTCGACGTTATCCACAACTGTCACCAGCGCCATATCGCCCTGATCAACAATGAGGCGGGTGGCGATTTCGCTGGCAACTGCCCGCCAGCTTGCGCCCACCAGGATGAGCGGTTTGCGGGCAAGCTGGCCGACCTGCATCATGTTCCAGGCCATGGCGATCTCCAGCAACGTGCCGATGCCGCCGCGCATCGCCACCAGCGCGTCGCTCTCCACCAGCCGCTCCACCCGGCTGGCCAGGCTGGCGGCGCGAATCTCCTCGATCACCCAGCGGTTGGGGGTCTTGGCTCGCCCGCCCTCATCCCAACCCTCGACCGTGATGCCGACCACGTGGCCGCCCGCCTCGTGCGCCCCGCGACTGACCGCCTCCATCGCCCCACTGTAACCTCCGGTGCAGACGGTCAAGCCCGCCTCAGCCAGCAACCGCCCCAACTGCTGCGCCTCAGCGTAATCGGCGTCACCCTCCTTGCTCCGCGCGGTGCCGAATACGCTCACCTGGATTCTGTCCATCGCTTCTCTCCTTTTGAGCAACGCTGCTGTTCAATGCGCTTGTCTGTTATAATCAAGGTATGGCAAGCCAGATTGTTATTGCTAATGTTGATAACCCGCCGACGGTGGGCCACCGCGCGGCGGTCGGTGCGTTGCTGCTGGTCGCGGCGGTATACGTGGTGTGCCTGCTGCTATTGCCCCACGATGTGCCGCAGTTCTGGTCGCCGGACGAGGGGGGAAAGTTCATCCAGCTACAGAATCTGCGCTTCGACCCTGGTCTGGACATCAGCGTGCGCTACCCTGGCCTGCCGCTTGACCGCGAGTACCACTTCGTTCCCTTCCCCCTGCATCAGTGGTTTGTGCATGAGGGCAGTCTCTACCTGCAATGGCCGCCCTTCCTGTCGCTGCTGACCTGGCTGCCGTTCAAGCTGCTCGGCGCGGGTGGTCTCTACCTGCTGCCCTTGCTTGCGGGCCTTGCCACCCTCTGGTTCGCCTACCTGCTGTGTCGCCTGCTGCTGCCCGGCGCGGGGCGGGCCTGGGCGGTCATACCGCTGCTGGGGCTGGCTACACCGTTGTTCGTCTACAGTCTGGTCTACTTCGAACATAGCCTCGCCGCGCTGCTGGTGACGCTGGCGCTCTATGCCACGCTCAGGGCGCACTACGGCTCGGTGGCGCACTCCCCCACCAAGCCTCCCCCAAAGGGGGAGGGGTTGATGAACTCTCCCACCCAGCCTCCCCATTTGAGGGAGGGGTATGGTTGGGCACTGGGCGGGGGGTTGGCGCTGGCCGGGGCAATCTGGCTGCGCTCCGAGCTTTATATTCTGGCGCTGATGATGCTGCTGACGCTGGCGCTGCGGGCGGCGGCGCTGGGCGGCTGGCGCAAGCTGGGTGCGTGGNTGGGCGGNNTGCTCGGNGGGCTGATTCCCCTGTGGCTATTCTATTTGCTGACCTGGGGCAGCCTGCTCCCCGCCCATGCCACGCCCTACTTCAGTAGCGGGCTGGAGGCGCGGTTCATCGCGGCGGGCGGGCTGCGCACCTTCCTCGGCAGCTTTCTGCTCGGCGTGCGCGACGACCTCACCGCCCTACCTGACCTTGGCCCCCATATCGCGTCACCGCTACGTTACACCCTGCTCATCGGCCTCGGCCTGTTCCTGCTCGGCGCGCTGCTGCGTTCCGGCTGGCCGCGCGACATCCTGCTGCTGGGCGGCTTTGCTGCAATGCTGGCAACCTCCACCGCCGTACTGCTCGATAGCAACGGCTACAGCGCGCTGCATGGCTTTTTGCTACCCGCGCCTGCTCTCGTGATCGCCACTTTGCTGCGTCCGCCAGCGTTCTGTGCGGGGAGCCAAACTCTCCATCCGTCAGGGGATCAGCCCGTGCGCCGACCTCATCTGCAATTGCTGCGTCCGGCGCTTGAGCATCCCCTCGCTCTGTTCGCCACCATTACCGTACTGTATGTGGCTGCCCACACCCTGATCATCAGCATAGCCAGCGGTCTTGGCCCCGACAGCCGCTTCGAGTGGGGACAGCGCTACCTGCTGCCCGCCTACCCGCTGGTCGCCGTGCTGGC